>JAMOAF010000281.1 GCA_023621895.1 Planctomycetota bacterium | reverse complement strand
CGGTACGGTACACGGGTGAGTTGCCTACGTACTCGTACAGATTGATCCCGCCTTCAACGCCCAACGGATCTCTGCTGATGAAGGTGGAGAGGCTGGAGTCATAGTACCGGTTGCGGACTTGATAGAGACCGGTTTCGGCGTCGAAGAAGTAGCCGCAGTAGAGGGGGCCGTCGGTCGTGGGGTCGGCGGGGTTGGCCCAGGCGTTGTCGTAGACCGTCGCCTCGCCGTAGGAGGTGTAGGCGTAGCGCTCAACGACAGCGCCTGTGCCGGCGTCGATCGTGGCCGTCACGTTGAAGTTGGCGTCGCCCGCATAGTAGCGGACGTTGTCCCCGGCGTCGAGGTAGTCGCCGTCGCCGTTGGCGTCGTGGAACCGCATCACGGGTGCGTCGATGTAGCGGGCCGACCAGATGTACTGGTTGGAGCCGGCCAGTTGTTCCTGGGAGTCGAGGAACCGCTCTTCGAGGAGTTGCCATTCGGCGTTGTAGTAGTAATGCGCGTCGGACGGGCTGCCGCCGGTCTCAGTGACCACCTTCTCGATACGCCGATTCGTCCCGTCGTACTGGTATTCAGCTATCAGGTCGCCGGGCTCGCGGGAATCGTCCGCGCGAACCTCGACCAGACGGTTCCAGGCATCATAGCTGTAATGGACGCGGGTTGTCCCGCTGCCCGGCTTCGGACCGGAGATCATGTTGCCCGCGTCGTCGTAGCTGGGCGTAATCCAGCCGCCGGTGATGGCGCTGATCTCGTTGACGGCGTTGGCAGTGCGAGTTTGCGCGGCGCCGTCATCGTCGAACGCGCGGAAGTTGCCCAGGCCGTCGCGGTCAACCGGTCGAGACGGTCATACGTGTAGTCCTCGTCGAAGGCCAAGTGCAATTCGTTGTTGCGGCTCGTGCGGTTACCCGCCCGATCGTAGGTGTAGGAGTAATGGTCGAGGACAACGTCGGGGTCCGCCCCGTAGTCGGTCCAGATCTGGTCCAGGACGCGGCCGAAACGGTCGAAGGCGGCGAAGTCGTTGGCCGTGTAATCGAGGTTCACGTCGATGTCCTCGTAATCCTCGGTGACGATCCGGCCCGCGCCGAGGTACTTATAACCGGCGTAGGTGTTCGTGCCGTCGCCAATCGAAGCCAGGCGAGACATGATGTCGTCGATCGCCCCGGTTGTGCCGTAATCGTATTGGACCTGGCGGCCGTTGGGATAGGTGACCTGTGAGAGCCGGACATGCTTGGCCACGCCGGCGGAAGCGCCGTCGGCATACTCGTAGTCCACATGGAGCGTGTTGGCGCCGACCGCGCCGGCGTGCTCCTGGTACTCGCGGGCCAGCTTTCCCCATCCATTGTATACGTACTGCACCTGGTTGACAGCCGTTGTGCCCGAGGTGTCGCTGTAGCTGGTGATGGTTTGGACACGGCCCAGATCGTCGTAGGTGGTGCCGATCCGGCGGACCGAGCTATCCACGATTCCACTGGAGCCCAGGTCGGTCACCGTGTCGGTGGCCAAGCGGCCGGCCAGGTCAAAGGTGAACTCGCGGACCACGCCCCGCTGATCGGTGGTGCTCGTGGTGCGGCCGAGGCGATCGTAGGTGAGCGATACGTGGTCGCCGTTGTCGGTGGTGATCGTCCAGACCTTGCTGGTCGAGTCCTGCGAGAGGACGTCGTCGCTGTCGGGGTAGACGGCAGCCGTCTGCCACGAGGCATTGATGGCGGATGTGTAGAGATACTTGGTGGCCTGCTCCTGGACGCCGTTGCCGCTGCCTTTGGCGTTGTAGGCAGTTAACGTCACCAGGCGGCCGCCGGAGTCGTATTGGTAGTCGATTGTGAGATCACAATCGGTGTCGGTTTCCTGGACTGTGCCATTAACGTAGTTCTGGATTGTGCGGACGGTGCGCCCGGCGTCGTCGAACTGGGTCTCGCCCGTCCGGCCGAGGTTGTCGATGGTCCGGTAGGCGCGGCCGGCCGCGTCGTATTCGGTGAGCCGCAACTGGAAGTCGATCCCGGCGAGCGAGTTCGCGTCCTGGGGATAAGGTTGCGGTGGGGCGGATTCGGCCACGTCGGGGATGCCGTTGGCGTTGGAGTCGATCAGCGCGCCGGTTGTGCCATTGAAGAAGTAATGCGCGAGGCTGGAGTCTACGTCTTCGCGGCCGTAGTCGGCCGTGGCCACGGTGCGGCCGAGGCCATCGTACCAGGTGACGGCGGCGGTGGCGTAGCTGCTGGCGGCGGTGAGTGCGCCGGTGGTGCTCGTGTCGTCGGGCAGGCGCTGGAAAGTGGCCGTGGCGATCGGCTGGCCGGCCTGGTTGTACCAGGTCCGCGTTTGTTCGATCACCGTGTCGCCCGCGACGTCGTCAGCATCGGCGTAGGCCGTCTCGTCCAGGTCGAAGCTCGTGTAGGTCGCCACCGTTCGCCCAAGGCCGTCGTAGGCGTATTTCTGGAAGAGGCCATTGGCCGTGGCCGTCTTCACGACCTGGCCTCGGGCGTCGTACCAGGTCCGGCTCGGCAGGTAGTCGCCGACTGTCCCGTCGCCGGGATCGACCTCGTAGACCCGCGATTCGTAGACGCGGCCGCGGGCGTCGTAGAGGCTTTGGCTCTCGCCTCGGAGTTCACTGGCTAAGAGCGTGAAGTCGGTGCTGGTGTAGGTCTTCGTCCAGATAGTGCGGCCGAGGTTGTCCAGCTCGTAGTGCGTGACCACGCCGCCCGGCGCGAGCGCGCCGGTCATCCGATTGCGCCAATCATGCTCGTAGGTCGTGGTCAGACCGGAGACGGCGTCGGCGTATTGCGTAGTCGAGATTGCGTTGCCGCTCACGTCATAGGCGCGCTCGGCCACTTGGACCATGTTGTTGTCGCTCGGGCCGATGCCTTGCGGGTAAGGATCGCTGGCGTTCTGGTCGTTTGTGCCGATCCAAGTCTCCAGGATGTTTCCCCGGGCGTCGAGCACCAGACGCGTGATCGTGCCGTCGGGCGCGAGTGTCCGGTTCTGACGGCCCATCTTCCCCGTGCCGAAGGTCTCGTAGCCGTAGGTGGTTTGCTCGAAGTTGGTTCCTTCCGTACCGGAGCCTGAGGCGGGGATGTCGTCGTAGACGCGGCTCGAAACCAGCCGGGTCTTGCTGTACTGATAGGTGGTCCAGGCGGTGTAGCCCGACTGGAGAACCGTAGCCGAGGCCAGGCCCGCCAGCGTCCCGCTGTAGGC
>JAMOAF010000485.1 GCA_023621895.1 Planctomycetota bacterium | reverse complement strand
AGCTTTGCACATCATACGGCGCGACCCGCGCGGAGGCCACTGCTGATTGAGCAATCCGATCCGCTCTGGTAGGATGCGTCTTCTTCAGGAGATTCGATCGTAATGGGGAGTAGCAGGCATTCATGGCGGAACGAGCGCTCCAGACACTCGCCCGGCTTTACGGCGTCCAGCCCACCTATGTCGACGTTTGGCGCAATCGTCGCCGATCGTCAAACGAAGCGGTGTTGCGAGCCCTACAGCTCCTCGGCTCGCCGGTGGCATCGGCTGCGGACGTGGCGAGTGCCCTGCGGTTTCGGCGGCAGGAGATCTGGCAGGAGATGCTCCAGCCGGTCTTGGCCACCTTCGGCGGCAAGGCGGCCTGCCCCCTGCGCGTGCCGGAGTCGATCAGCGGGGTGAACTATCAATGCCGGCTCGACTTGGAAGACGGAGCGTCGCTCGCGTTTGCCGGCCGCGTCGAGGACCTCGCGATCCAGCGAGCGGGCGTGGTCGAGCGAGTCGCCTACACGCGCCGAATCCTGCCGCTGCCAGACAACCTGCCAAACGGATACCACCGGCTGCACGTGGAACTCGGAGGCCGGGCCGCCGAAAGCCTGCTGATCGCGGCCCCGCCGCTGGCTTACCGGGCCAGCCCGCGGCAGCGGCGGATTTGGGGGGTGTTTCTTCCCCTGTATTCCCTGCACCGGCAGTCAAGTTCCGGCGCGGGCGACTTCTCGGACCTCGAAGCGCTCATGCAATGGACGGCCGATCGGGGCGGCAACCTCGTGGCCACGCTGCCGCTGCTTTCCATCCTCTGGGAGCTGTCCGACGATCCGAGCCCTTACCACCCCGCCAGCCGCCTGTTCTGGAACGAATTCTACCTGGACCCGAGGCGAATTGCCGAATTCGACTCCTGCCCCGCGGCCCAGCGGCTTGCCGGCGACCTCCTCGCCCAAGCCGCGCCGGGAGACCTGGTCGACTATCCCGGGCTGGTCCGCGCCAAGCGCCGGGTGACCGAGGCGCTGGCCGAGACGTTCTTCAGCCGGCCGTCGCCCCAGCGCGACGCCATGCTCGAGGAGTGCCGCGGCAATCCGGAGCTGGAACTGTTCGCCAAATTCCGCGCCGCCGGCGAACGGCGGCAAGCCGCCTGGCCGCACTGGCCGGAGCCGGCTCGCGGCGGCCGGCTCGCTCCCGGCGATTACGACGAGCGGGTATTCCAGTACCATCTCTACTCCCAGTGGCAGGTCAGCCGGCAGCTCGAATCGCTGACTGCCCATGCCGACCGGCGCGAACTGCTCTGGTACCTCGATTTCCCCCTCGGCGTCAGCGGCAAGGGGTACGACGTCTGGCGGAACCAGCAACTGTTCGTTCGCGAGGCCGCCGGCGGGGCGCCGCCCGACTCGTTCTTCACCAAGGGGCAGGACTGGGGGTTTCCGCCGCTCCACCCCGGCAGGCTGCGGCGGCAGGGATACGCGTACTTGATCCGCTCGCTCCGGAACCACCTCCGGCACGCGCGGATCCTGAGGTTCGACCACGTGATGGGATTGCACCGTTTGTACTGGATCCCGCAAGGATTCCGCGCGGACGACGGCGTTTACGTCCGCTACCCGATGGATGAAATGTGCGCGATCCTCACGCTGGAGTCGCACCGCTTCGGCGCGCGGATCGTGGGCGAAGACCTCGGGACGGTCCCGGCGGCCGTCGACCGGGCCCTCGTGCGGCACGGGATCGCGACGATGTACGTCCTCCAGTACGAGACGAACCCCGAAAAGGGGCGCGCCCTGCGCGAGGTGCCCGCGGACTGCGTTGCCAGCGTGAATACCCACGACATGCCCCAATTCGCCGCCTATTGGCAAGGGCTGGACATCGAGGACCGCCTCGGGCTGGGGCTGCTGACGGCCGAAGCGGCCACCGAGGAGCGCCGCCGGCGCGCCGGTCTCCGCCGGCGGATCACTGAATTCCTTCGGGCGCAAGGCCTGCTCTCCGCCGCGGAGCCGACGTGCCCGCAAGTCCTCGAAGCCTGCGAACGCTACCTGGCGGCAAGCGGCGCGGAAATCATGCTCGTCAACCTCGAGGACCTCTGGGGAGAGACCGAGCCGCAGAATCGCCCCGGCACGTACCGGGAGCACCCCAACTGGCGCCGCAAGGCGCGCTACGCCTTCGACGAGTTCAGCGAGATGCCCGAAGTGGCCAGAATCCTCGGCGCGATCGATCGCCTGCGGCGGCAGTCTTGAACCGCCCCGGGTTCAGATGCCCATCTGGGCCAGCCCGTCCATCAAGCGCCGAATCACGCCCGCAATCGCCGGGTGGGCGCCTTCGAACTGGTAGGCGGCGTCGCTCAGCCGATCTCGCCACGATTGCTGCTGCGACGCGGTCGTGTCCTCGCCGCCCAACACGGCATGGATCTCCCCGAGAACCTCGCGGAGCACGCCGCGGGTCTCGTCGTCCATGGTCGCAAAGGAGCGCAGCTCGTCTTCCAGTTCGCGGACCGTTGCCTTCAACTTCTCATGCTGATCCGACATGTTCACCACCGCTTCCGGTTCGGCCGAGGGGGACAAAGTCGCCCGGTTTGGTTCGCTTGACATTCTATCGGACCGTCCCTTTCGACGAAATGGGGACACCGCCGATTCTCAGAGAGCAGGTTCCGCGGTCTTGTCATACCGTGGCCTGGCTGGGTAGATTGTTGGTGGGTGGCTCTTTACACTGCGGGTGGCCGAGCGGAGGACCGCCATTGTGATGAATCGCTCTTTGCTCTCCATCCTCGCGTTCGCGCCGGCTCTTGCACTGCTGGCCGGACGCGGCTGGGCCGACGAACACACGCGATACATGATCGTGGTCACCGGCGGCGAGCTGCTCGCCGGGACGTATCCCGACGGCCATACCCATTTCCTCACGCGCACCCTGGGGCCTCTGGGGCTCCGCTGCGCCGGCTCGATGACCGTCGACGACAATCGGGAAGATATCCGCTCGGCGCTCGAGTATGCCACGCAGCGAGCAGAACTGGTGATTGTGACCGGCGGGCTGGGGCCGACCGACAACGACGTCACCTGCGAGGCGATCGCCAGGTTCACCGGCATTGCCGTCGAGGAGAGTCCGGAGGTCCTGGAGGCGATTGCCAGGCGTTTCCGCACGACGGTGGAAGGTTTGCGCGGCAACCTTCGGCGGCAGACGCGGGTGCCGGTGGGCGGCACGTATCTGAAGAACCCCAATGGCACGGCAGTTGGCCTGGTCTTTGAATTCAAAAAACGCGTCGTTGTGGCCCTGCCGGGGCCCCCGCGAGAGCTTCAGCCAATGGTGCTCAATGAACTGATACCCTACCTGAGCCAGCGGTTCGGCACTCACCTGCCGGGCTGTTCCCTTACGGTGCGATTCATCGGATTGGGGCAGTCGGCGATCGATCAGGCCATGAAAGACCATGTGCCGCTGCCCGACGAAATCGCTCTTTCCTCCCAGTTCGACGCGAGCCGCGTCGACTTCACATTCACCCTTCCCGACGACAACGGAGAGAATCGCGCGAAACTGGAGAACCTGAGGAAGCGGTTGCTCGAGTGGCTGGGGGACAATATCTATGCCACCGACGATCGGACATCGCTGGAAGACTCGGCCGTCGCGGCGCTGGCCGCGCGAGGCGTCACGCTCTCGCTCGCCGAGGTGGCCAGTGGCGGCGCCGTGACCGCAGCCCTCCGCGGGGCCGAGGGCTCTGGCGGCGTGCTCGCCGGGGCCTGCGTCGCCTCGAATATTGAGGCCATGCGGCGCTTGCTCGGCGTTTCAGAAGATCGTTGGCCCGACGCGTCGGAAAGCGCGAAACGGCTGGAATTGCTCGCCGAGGCATGCGCTCGGACGACCGGCAGCCAATGGGCTGCCGTCGTCGGCCCGGCCCGAATCGGCGCCGGCGGCCGCCGTGATGCGGACGTGCTGCTGCGCGGTCCCGATGGGCGGTTGACCACCGCCGAGTTCGCGATCTCCGGCAGCGACGCCGCGTCGCGTCTGCGATTGACGACGCAGATCGTCGATCTGCTCCGCAGGCAGTTCAGGTGAGATGAAAAAGCGAAGATTCCTGCTGGCGCTCCTCGGCGTCGGCCTGGCGATTGTTTATGCGGCCGCGCTGAGCCTGGTCACCCCCGGACAGCATTCCGCGACCATCCGGCGGGGCGTGCTGCTCGTGCTTGTCATGGGATGCTACGGCTGGTGCTTCGGAGGCGAACGGTGGCTTGCCACCCGCCAGCTTGTTCTTGACCTGGTTTTGATGCCACTTGCGCTTGCCGGCGCGGCGATCACGGGCATGGTGTTTGTGGTCGGCAGCGTGGTAAGATCGGTTTGTTCGCTCGTTGGGCGATGACCGGAGTTGCCTGGAAATGATGCGAGGAGAGACTTCAATGAGCCGCGGCCCTGCCTATCCGCTCGTGCTTCTTGTCCTCTGCGTGTTTTCCCTTCCGGTTTCTAGCGCCGCCGCGGCGGGTCAAGACGCGCCGCTGCGGCCCTGGAGCCAGAATCCCTGGTACTGGTCCTGGCATGGCGAGCCCGTGCTCCTGCTCGGCGGCAGTGACGACGACAACCTCTTTCAATGGCCGGCAGAGGACCTGGTGCGCCAGCTCGACCGCCTGGCCGGCGCCGGAGGAAATGTAATCCGCAACACGATGAGCGATCGCAAGGACAAGGGATTCGAAACGTACCCGTTTCGCGCGATCGGCGGCGGCAAGTACGACCTCGAGCGGTGGAATGAAGACTATTGGAACCGGTTCGAGCGGCTGCTGCGAGAGACGGCCAGGCGGAATATCTTCGTGCAGATCGAGATCTGGGACCGTTTCGACTACACCGACAGCGGAGGATCGGACCGCTGGCAGATTCATCCGTACAACCCGAAGAACAACGTGAATTACAGCTTTGAGGAGTCGGGATTCGCGCCCCGCTATCCGGACCATCCCGGCGCAAACAAGCAGCCGTTTTTCTTCACGACCCCCAAGCAGCGGAACAACCGCGTGGTACTCAAGTACCAGGAGCGGCTGGTCAACAAGCTGCTCGACCATTCCCTCAAGTACGATCACGTTCTGTACTGCATGGACAACGAGACGAAGGCCGAGCCGGCCTGGGGGCGGCATTGGGCCGAGCTGGTCAAGCGCCGCGCCGCCGCAGCGGGCAAGACCGTCATGGCCACCGAGATGTGGGACGACTGGGACCTCAAGGCCCAGCGGCACCGCGAGACCTTCGATCATCCGGAGCTCTACGATTTCGTCGACGTCTCGCAGAACAACCAGAACCGCGGGCAGGTCCACTGGGACAATTTCCTCTTCGTCCGCGAGTACTTGGCCGGGCAGCCCCGCCCAATGAATACGACAAAGACCTACGGCGCCGACGGGAACAAATTCGGCCATACCGACCAGGACGGGATCGAGCGCTTCTGGCGCCACTTGCTGGCCGGCGCCGCGTCGATCCGCTTCCACCGGCCCGATTCGGGGCTGGGGCTCAACGACAAGGCCGTCGCCTGCCTGAAGGCCGCGAGAAAAGTGGAGTCCGCCGTGCCGCTCTGGACCGTCGAGCCGGCCAACGAGTTGCTCGGCGGCCGCGAAAAGAACGGAGCTTACCTGGCTGCCGACGCCGGCCGCGCTTACGTGGCTTATTTCCCGGCCGGCGGCCAGGTAACGCTCGATCTGGCCAAGGCGAGCGGGCGGTTCCGCATCCGCTGGGTCAACATCGACTCGGGCCAGTGGGACGCGGCGGGCCAGATATCGGGCGGGGCCAAGACGAATCTCTCTCCGCCCGGAAAAGCCAACTATGCCGCCGCGATCGTGAAGATCGACGGCTGAGCCCGCGGCGCTCAACCGGTGGCATTGTCTCGCCAAATGGCGGTTTGCCGTCCGCGTCAATCGAGCCCCAAGCTCGCCCGGTATGCCGCCTTCTGCTTTTCAACACCCAGCTCGTCGGTGATCCGTCGCCACCGCGCGGCGGCATCGCCGAGCGCCTCTGGCGGATTCTTTCCTTCAACGGCGCTGCGAACCGCGGCGTCGAGCGCCGCCAGGTAATCGCTCCGGCCGGGAATTCGCAGCGCGAAAAGGTGCTGCCGCCCTTCCAGGGCCGCCGCCACGCACTCCCCGTACTTCGTCGCGGCATCGGCGGTCATTGGCCGTTCGACCCAGGCGTTTGCCTGTGCCAGGTGCGCGTGGCGAAAGAGCGTGGTCGCCGGGCTGGCCGCGCAGACCTGCACGCTCCACTTCTCATCGGTCAGCCAGAGCAGGAGCTGCCAGGCGGTCTCGGGCCATTGGCTCGAGGTGCTCACCATTCCCAACCGCCCCGCCGCCCCCAGCAGCGGGACGCGGCCATCGTCGCCCTTGGGCCTTGTCTCCCACTGGCCGTCGCCGACGTCGAACACGTCCCGGGCGCCGGGAAGCGCCATCACCCCGGCCGAGAAGTCGGGCTTCACGTCGGCCAGCGACGCGTCGGCCGCCGTCGGCCAGGTGACCGCCATGCCGGCCTCGCCCTGCCAGAACGCGCGGCGCACTGCCGCCGGGTCCATCGCCAGCGATTTCTTGTCGACCGAAGCCGCCAATTCCTCAAGCGCACGGACGAACGGCGGCCCGGCAACGAGCGGCTCCATCGTGCTGATGCTGAACAGCGTCGAGAGATTGTCGCGATGGGTGGCGTAGGCGGCCGCTCGGGCAAGCAGAACGATGCCGGCCCAGCCCTCGGCAAGCGGCTCGATCACCGCCGCGCCAGAAAGCGCCTTGGCCGCCGCTTGATAGTCCGTCCAGGTTGCCGGCGGCTTGCGGCCGGCCTTCTCCAGCAGATCGGCCCGATAGTAGACCACGGGAACCGGCGAGCCGAAGGGAACCGCCCGGAACTCTCCTTTCCATGCCACCTCGTGGGAGCGGACCTGAGCGAAGACGTCGGACCAGTTGCCCTGGTTGTTCTGGAGCACCGCCTCCGGCAGCAGGGCAGTCCAGCCAGCCTCGGCGGCAGGGCCCAAAAGGTGCGACGGGCCGATGACGACGTCGGCCGCTGGAGCGGCGCCGGGGTCAAACTGGCCGGCCGCCGCGTCTTCCACGGCGAGCCCGACCCCCGACTGGGCCTCCCATTCGCTCTTCAGATAACCGATCGATTCGCCCAGGGCCGGGTCGTCGACGACGAGCACGCGGAGCGCTGTGCCAGCCGGCGGGCCGGTTCCGGCCGGCTCTTCGGACGCCGGTTTCGGGCAGCCAGACGAGATCAACGTCAAAACGGCAAAAAAGAAGGGCAGAATCCAGCTTCTCATCGAGTCTCCGATCGTCATCCGCCCCGGGCGGTGTTCCGGGATGTCTGCGTTTCGCGTATCCTGCACTTTAGGGGAGTATAGCGCGTGTGGTCAATCGGGGCACTGCCCGCGGCCGCACCGCCCGATTCGCCCGCATCGCCATCCGGTCGTGCCCCGTCCAGAGCGCCGCTGGTTGCCATCCCGCACAAGAACCGGGTAGAATCCGCCGAACGGTCCTGAGCATCCGCGGTCCTCCATGCACTCCAGAAGGGTTGGTACCCATGAACGCGCTGTTAGGCATCGACATCGGCACCTCGGGCACGAAGACCCTGGCCATCGACCCTGACGGAAAGATCCTGGCCGATTCGCTCAAAACCTATCCGTGCCACGTTCCCAAGCCGCTCTGGAGCGAGCAGGATCCGGAGGACTGGTGGCAGGCCACGATCGCCTCGGTCCGCGAGGTCGTCGCCAAGGCCGGACTGAAACCAGCGGACGTCAAGGCGATCGGACTGTCGGGCCAGATGCACGGATCGGTCTTTCTCGACAAACATGGCCAGGTCGTCCGCCGCGCGATCCTCTGGAACGACCAGCGGACCGCGGCCGAGTGCCGGGAGATCGAAGAGCGGGCGGGAGGGCGCAAGAGGCTGATTCGGATGGTCGCCAACCCCGCGATGACCGGCTTTACCGCCCCAAAAATCCTCTGGCTTCGCAACCACGAGCCGAAGAACTTCGAACGCACGGCCAAAGTCCTCCTGCCCAAGGACGAAATCCGCCGGCGATTGACCGGAGAATTTGCCACCGAAGTCAGCGATGCCAGTGGAATGCTCCTCTTGGATGTCGAAAAACGCAAGTGGTCCAAGAAGCTCCTCAGCGCCCTCGACCTCGATCCCGGCCTGCTGGCCAAGGTCCACGAGTCAGAAGAAGTGACCGGCAGACTGACCGCCGCGGCGGCGGAGACCTTGGGGCTCTCGACCGACTGCGCGGTGGTCGGCGGGGCGGGCGACTGCGCCGCCGGCGCCGTCGGCAACGGCATCGTCAACAAGGGGGTCCTTTCCACGTCGATCGGCACCTCCGGCGTGATGTTCGTCCACAGCGACGAAGTCAAGATCGACCCCAAGGGGCGGATTCACACCTTCTGCCATGCCGTTCGCGGCAAGTGGCACATGATGGGAGTCAACCTCTCGGCCGGCGGATCGCTCCAGTGGTTCCGCAACCAACTGTGCAAGGCCGACGTGGCGGCCGCCAGCCTCTCGAGTCAGGAAGTCTATGATATCCTCACCGACGAGGCCGCCAAGGCGCCTGCCGGATGCGACGGATTGTTCTTCCTTCCCTACCTGTCGGGCGAGCGGACGCCGCACGCCGACCCGGACGCCCGCGGCTGCTTCATCGGGCTCACCCTGGCCCACACTCGCGCGCACCTGCTGAGGGCAATCATGGAAGGGGTCACCTATTCGATGCGCGACAGCCTCGAAATCATCGAGGGGCTCGAAGTGCCCGTCAAACAGATCCGTGCCTCCGGCGGCGGCTCGCGGAGCCCCTTCTGGCGGCAGATTCAAGCCGACGTGTTCGGACGCAAGGTCGTGACGATCAACACGGAGGAAGGCCCCGCCTTCGGCGTCGCCCTGCTGGCCGCCGTCGGCGCCGGCGAGTACAAGAATATCCAGGAGGCCTGCGCCGCCACGATCCACGTGGAAAAAGAGACCGACGTCCGGCGAGCCGAGAAAAAACGCTACGACAAGGCGTTCGCGGTCTACCAGCGGCTCTACCACTCGCTGAAAGACGATTTCAAGGCGATCGCGGCGCTGGAGAAATGACCGGTTCGGTGGAGAATGTGGGTCACGGGTGCGAGGTTGCAGGCTACAGGCCATGGGCCGTGTGTCCCCCTGGTTCCCAAGCTCCTATTCCCCCTGGTTCCCAAGCTCCGGCTTGGGAACCGTACAGGGACCGTTCCCAAGCTGGAGCTTGGGAACGAGGCGCGATTTGGCAACGAGGTTGACTGTTGAACGTTGGTGAATGGCCCTTGTCGAATCCGCCCCTTCTCCGTGACTCCGCCTCCCGCCGGTCCGGCGGTCTGCTAACAGCCGCCGAAGTGGCGCTGGTCTTCCTGGTGTTCTTTCTCCAGGGGGCCTGGCCGGTTCCCGAGGTCAACGAGCCCTACTATATCGGCAAGGCGATCCACTACTGGAATCCCGGTTGGATTGCCGATGACCCGTTTCTCAACTCCGCCGACACGCACACGGTTTTTTACTTTTCTCTCGGCTGGCTGGCGGTCGTGCTGCCGCCGGTGGTCGCCGTCTGGGCGGGCCGGCTGATCACCTGGGGATTGCTGGCCTGGTCGTGGCAGCGGCTCAGCCGGGCGGTTGTCCCGCGCCGCTGGGCTTCGATATGGACGGCGGCCCTGTTTGTCTGCCTGACGGAGCACGGCCACATGGCGGGCGAGTGGGTCGTCGGCGGCGTCGAGGCCAAGGGATTCGCCTACGTGCTGACATTCTTGGGGCTGGAGGCCCTGGCGCGCGGCCTGATGCATCGCGTCTGGCCGCTCTTGGGAGCGGCAGCCGCGTTTCACGTGCTCGTCGGCGGCTGGGCCGTGGTGGCGGCCATGCTGGCGTGGATTCTGCTCGGCAAGACGCGCCCGCGGCTGCGGCCGATGATCCCCTGGCTTCTGCTCGGATTGGTGCTTTCGCTTCCCGGCCTGTTGCCGTCGCTTGCGCTCACCCGGGGAGTCGACCCGCGCGTGGTCGCGTTTGCCAACGAGATTTACGTGTTCCGGCGGCTGGCGCATCATCTCGACCCGGCCGGATTCCCGCCGGGCTTTGTGCTGCGATTCGTCGCCCTGGCCGCGATCTGGGCGGCCTGCTCCTATTGGCCGCCGCCGTCGGACGCGATCCGCCCCTTGAGGGCGTTCGTGGCCGGCACGTTGATCCTGTCGCTCGCCGGCGCCGCGCTGGCGATCGGCTGTGCCAATGACCCGGCCCGGGCGGCCGGTTTGCTCCGCTTCTATTGGTTCCGCCTGTCCGACGTGGCCGTACCGCTGGGGGTGGCGCTGGCCGGCCCGGCGCTGCTGGCCTCGCTCGGGCCGCTGATCCGGCGGAACTGGCCCCACGACCGGCGGCTGACGATGGCCGCCTGCGGCGCCGCGGTCCTGATTGCTGTCGCGGCGATGGCCTGGCTGATGGTCCGCGTGGTCGCCGGGATGGCGGGTTATCCGATCGCCTGGGAGGCGGCCGCCGCGGCCTCCACCGCGATCGTTCTCGGTGGGCTGTGGTGGCTGGAGAGCCGGGCGGCGGAGAGTTGGGTCTGGCGCCGCGCCCGGGTCGCCGCGGTGGCCGCGCTGGCTGCCGGATTGCTGCTGGCGGCCCCCGCCGCGCACCTGGTCAACGCGGCGCGGCTGCGATGCACGCCCCTTGTGCCGCGGGCGGATCGGCTCTGGGACTATTGGGCATGGGAAGATGCGTGCCGCTGGATCGCCGAGTCGGGCGAAGTGCCGCTCGAGGCGCGGTTCCTCACGCCGCTGATGGGCCAGACTTTCAAGTGGTACGCCCAGCGGAGCGAGGCAGTAAGCTGGAAGGACATTCCCCAGGATGCCGAGTCGATCGTCGATTGGTGGAAATGCGCGCTCGACATCCACCGCCGGGATGACTGCTTTTCCGGCCGTGGTTGGAGCAGCTCCCTGTCGCGGCTCGACGGCCGGCGGCTCCGTTACCTGGGCGAGAAATACGGCGCCAACTACCTGATCACCTACCGCTGGCCCTGGCGGCGGGAATTCCTGTTCCTCTACGGGAACCGCACCTACGCCATCTACCGGCTCGACCGTCCGCCGGCCCGGCCGCCATGGCTTCCTGAAGAGGAGCCGCCGGCGGACCTTCAGGGTGAGCCCGAAATCAACCCGACTGCCGTGCCATGAACGCAGACCTGCCCGAACGACTCGCCGAGCGACTTGCCCAGCCGCTTGCCGGCCTGGCGGACGACGCGCGGTTTGCCTCCAACAGGCCGGGCCCGCGCGCCGGCGAGATTCCCCGCGGCGCGCGCTTCGCGGCGGTGCTGGCGCTGCTCTACCCGATCGGCGGCCAGTGGCACCTTCCACTGACGCTCCGCCCCCGGCATCTGCCCGATCACGGCGGCCAGATCAGCCTGCCCGGCGGCGCGGTCGAGCCGGGCGAGTCGAGCCTGGCGGCCGCCGTGCGCGAGTTTCACGAGGAACTCGGCGCTGCCGACGCCGAGCCCGTAATCCTCGGCCGGCTTTCTCCGATCTACGTTCAAGTCAGCAATTTCCGCGTGGACCCCTTCGTGGGCGTATGCCGGCAGCGGCCGGACTTCCGCC
>JAMOAF010000365.1 GCA_023621895.1 Planctomycetota bacterium | reverse complement strand
GCGGATCAATCCGTGTTGGTCGAGGTGCTCGACTCGGGCGTTCGTTTGCAGAGCAACGTGCACTATCGAATCCAGCAGGGGTCGGTCAGCGAAGTGCAATTGCGAATTCCGCCCGGCATGGCCATCCGGAGCGTTCAGGGGGCCGACGTGGCGGACTGGTCGATCGAAGACGAGCCCGCCACGGCGCCCGATCGCGCTGGGCAGAGGCTGGTGGTTTCTCTAAAGGCGGAGGTGGCAACCGGCACGGACGTGAACATCGACGGTTACTGCCGCGATCTCCGCCCGGCCGGCGCGATCGGCATCGAGGCCCTGGAGCCGCTCGGCGTCGTGCGAGAAACGGGGCGTCTGGCGATCGGTTGCGAGAGCCATTTCCGTGTGCGCGTCGACGAGGCGGACCGCTTGAACCAGGTCAGCCGTGAGGAACTCGATCTGCCGAGGACGGCTCGCGAAGGCTGCGCCGTATTCTCGGCTTACCGTTACACTGCGCGGCCCTGGCGCCTGCAACTCCGGGTCGATCGCCTCGAGCCGCGCGTGGAAGTGGCCGATCGCACGGCGGTTGCCGTGGCGGAGCGCCAGGCCAGCCTGCGGAGTCTGCTTACCGCAGATGTCGCGGGCGCACCGATCTCGTCGCTGCGGCTGCGGCTCCCGGCAGCAATGAGGGTCTCTCAGGTTCGGGTCCCGCCGGGCGCGGAGTGGTTCATCCAGCGCGGCGAGAAGAGCCAGCAGTTGAGAGTGGATTGGAGCGAACCGGCGATTGGAAAACTGGAGCTGGCGGTGGCGGGTTCGGTCGCGCGCGACTCGAGCCAGGCCGAGTTCGTTGTCCCCGGCGTGGTTGTCGAAGGAGTCGCAGCCCAGCGCGGCCAACTGGCTGTCTACCTGGATGGCGACCTGGAGGCCGTTTTGACAAGCAGCGGCGGCGCTCGATCGATCGATCCGGCGGCGCTCGACGGCGTCTTGCGGGTCGGCGACGGGCCGGTGCACTATGCATTTCAGTGCGAATCGCCGCCTCAAGGCCTGTGCCTGCGGCTGTCCCCCGCCTCCGCGCGATTGACGGGCGGCGTGACGACGGTGGTCAGTGTTCGCGAGGGGGCCGTGGCGTATTTCAGCCAAGTGGATTTCGAGATCCGGCAGGCGGGGCGTTCGCGCTTTCAGATCGTTTCTCCCGGATGGTTGGGCGACGACATCGAGTTGCGCGGCGAGGGGATTCGGCAGATTCGTTCCCAAGCGGCCGGTCAGACCCGCACATGGGAGATCGAGCTACAGCAGCCGGTCCGCGACGCCTATCGCGTGCAGCTTGCCCAGACCCTGCCGCTGCCGGAGGACGGCACGGTGCCGGCCGCAATCATCCGGCCTCTCGGCGTCGAGCGGCTGCGCAGCCACGTGGTGCTCGAGAACCTGACCGCCGATGAGATCGCGGCAACCACGACCAGCGGCGCGGCGGCAGTCTCGATCGCCGAGGTGCCCGAGGGCCTGGCCGATGCGGTGCGGCGGCAAGCGGTGGCTGCCTACCGAGTCAGCGGCGAGGAGGCCGTTCTGGCCTGGCAGCGCCGCGTCCGCGCGCAGGAGACCGGCCTGGCGGCCACGATCAGCCTGGCCGACTTGACGATGGTGATCCATGCCGACGGCCGCTACCGCGCTCGGGCCGCTTACAACATCCGCAACTTGACCTTGCAGTTTCTCGAACTTGAGTTGCCACCCCATGGCCAGGTGTGGTCCGTCCAGGTCTCCGGCCAGCCGGTGCGCGCGGCCAAGGTCCGCCGCCAGGACCATTCCGTCACGCTGTTGCCGCTCCAGAAGATTTCGGCCGGCGACTTCTCGTCGAAGGTCGCCGTGATCTATTCGGGCCATCTGGACGGCCCCTTGGGCCGCTGGACCGAGGTCCGGCCGCCGGCCCCCCGGATTCTCAGCGAGATCCCCGTCTCGCGAACCCTGTGGACGGTGCTTCTGCCGCAAGAATACCAAGTCCGTCTCGTCAAGCACGAGAGCAACCTGGAGGAGGTCGGCGCGGCGTACCAGCAAGAGGAGCGGAAGTTGTCGTTCCTCGATGAGTTGCGGCAGATGGCGCAGGTGGCCAGCATCAGGGGCAAGTCGGGCGCGCAGGCCAAAGCCCGATACAACCTCAAGCAGATTGGCTCGGCGCTTCAGAACTATGCCCGCGAGAGTGTTCGGACCGACGCCATGAACGCTCCCGATGTTCAACAGCAGGCGCAACAGATCGAGGCGGAAATCAAGCGTTTGGAGGAGCTGAAGACGGACGCCGCCCGCGTCCACGGGGTGGAGTTCTATTTCGAGCCGCCGCCGCAGCGGGAAGGCGGCCCGAGAGGGGCCCAACTGGAGCGGGACTTCGAGAAGCTCTCCGAGCCGCCGGCGGCCGGCGAGAAAGCCGCGCCGCCAGACGCAGAGAAGAACCTGCGGGACGAGGCCCAAGGGCGTCCGGAACAACAACGCGGAAAGCTCCGCGAGCAGGCGGCCGAGCAGTTGGAAAAGCTCCAGACGAAGCAGCAGCAGCAGCAGCGGATCCAGGAAAAGGAGTCCGCCCCGCAACCATCCAAGGCGCCGGAAGAGGCCGAGGAGGCGGATGCTCTTGGCATGATGCCTGGCGCCGAGAGACCAGCCGGGGGTGAGCCGCTGGCGGAGGGGCAAGCCGCGGCGGGCGCCCCGGCGGCTGGGACCGGCCATCTGTCGCTCGACTTGGACCTCGCGTTGGTGGGAACTCCGTATCATTTCCGCAAGCTGCACGGGCAGCCGCGCCTTGTGCTCCGCGCTCGCCACGAAAGTCTCACTCGCTGGCTGTCCGCGGCTGTCTGGGCCGGCCTCTGCCTGGCGCTGGCCGCCGCGGCGATTTATGGCCTCCGGCGGCCTGACGCCGCCGCAGTCGCCCGCCGCGGCTGGCCCTGGCTGGCCGCGCTGGCCGGCGGCGCCTGGTTGTTCCTCTTGCCGTGGGGTATATTCGGCTTGGCGCTGCTGGTAACGGCGGTCTCGGTGCAGATCAGCCGTCTGCAAAAGCGGCCGCCGGTCGAGGCAGCCGTGCCGCGGATTTCCGAATAGCGGGAACGGTCGTGCGGCTGATTCCGGCGGATTGATCCTCGTTGGCGAGAACCTACCCAGACACAGGGGACTTCTGGAGACGTGAGACGCATGATGGGCAGAATCAGACACTTCTTGTTGGCCTTCCTTGTCGCTCTTCTCGTATCGCGGGTCTTGGGCGCCGAGCCGGTTGACGACCTCCGCGTTTACCAGACGCCCGGCGAGAGCAAGCAAGCGCGTTCGATGCTCCAGCAATACCTCGGCGAGAAGATGCAGGCTGTCTGGGAGGCTCGCGAGCGGGAACTGGAAAAGCTCAAATCACCGGAGGCTTGGCGGGCGCGGCAGGAGCGGACCCGCGGCCGGCTTGCGGAAATCCTCGGCGATTTTGGCGAGAAATGCCCGCTCGACGCCCGGATCGTCGGCAAACTGGACCGGCCCGACTACGTGATTGAGAAATTGATCTTTCAGAGTCAGCCGAAGTACTACTGCACCGCCAATTTTTACGTGCCGAAGCACCGGCCGCTTCCCCAGCCGGGCGTCCTGTTCACCTGCGGCCACGCCGCGGAAGGCAAGGCTTCCCGGCTGTATCACGAGGCCTGCCTGGGACTGGTGCTCAAGGGGTACGTGGTGTTGGCGTTGGACCCGACGGGGCAGGGAGAGCGTTCGGAGTATTTCGAGCCGGAGACGGGCAAGCCGCTCGTCCCGCTCTGCGTCAGCCAGCACCACTGCCTGGCCCGGCCCTCGTGGCTGGTCGGTCGCTCGCTGGCGGGCTATCGCACCTGGGACGCCACCCGGGCCGTCGACTATCTCGTCACCCGGCCCGAAGTCGACGCCGAGCGGATCGGCGTCGTGGGCAACTCGGGGGGCGGGATCATGGCCCTGCTGGCCACCGCCGCCGACACGCGAATCAAGGTCTGTGCCGCCGCCCATCCCGGCGGGAGCATGGAGGAGACTTACCTGGCCGGCAAGGAACTGCCCAAGGCGGACCTGCTCAGCCTGATCGCGCCTCGCCCCTGCCTGTTCATCGTCGGGCGCGACTCGGGCGAGGAATCGGGCCACCAGCGCAAGATAGACTGGATGCGCCCGTTCTACCGGGGACTCGGGGCCGAGGACGAGCGCCTCCAGATGGTGCTCGTCGACGGCGTGCACGACATGAAGCAGCCGAAGCGCGAACCGGCGTACGGCTGGCTCAACCGCTGGTTCGGCAAGCAGGCGGAGGGCTCCCTGGAACCTCCCTTGACGCCCGAGACTCCCGAGTCTCTCCGCTGCACTTCCACCGGATACACGCTCCGCGATCTGGGAAGCGCGTCGGGCCAGACCCTCAACGCCGCCCGGGCCGAGAGCCTGCTCAGCCGCCGGCCGGTCCCGGAGGACGCGCGGGCGATCGACCGGGTCCGCACTGAAATCGGCGAGGCCGTGCGGGCGCGGCTCGGCCTGCGATTGCCCGAGCGGCGCGGGGCGCCTCCCTGCGCCGCGCACGGCACAGTCGACCACGAAGGTTTCACGGCCGAGCGGCTCGTCCTGGAGAGCGAGCCGGCGGTCCGCTTGCCGGCGCTGCTGCTCAAACCCAAGCAGGGCGGCGGCCGCGGCCCCCTGGTGATGCACATTTCGGACGAAGGAAAACCGGCGGGGGCGGCCCAGCCGTCGCTCGCACTGGAATTGGTCCGCGCCGGCCAGTTGGTGTTTTCGCTTGATGTGCGCGGCGCCGGCGAGACCGATCCTCGCGACCGGCCGAAACTCTTGCCCTTGACCCGCTACGATCCCCAGCAGTTCCAGTTCGATTCGACCGCCGTCGCCACCGCGCAATTGGGGACGACCCTCCTGGCAATGCAGACGTTCGACGTGATTCGGGGGCTGGACTGGATCGCCTCGCGCGACGACCTGACCGGCCGGCCGGTGGTGCTGGTGGGCGAAGGTCTCGGCGGAGTGTGGGCCCTTGCCAGCGCTGCATTCGACCCTCGGCCCGCCGCCGTCGCCTGCGTGCGGACGGTGCCCTCCTACCGGCTGATCACCGGCTCGCGGTATTACGCCTGCCGCGACTATTTCTGGGTGCCCCGGGCTCTGCAAACGTTCGACCTGCCGGACCTGGCCTCCCTGGTCGCGCCCCGCCGGCTGGCATGGATCGACCCGGTCGATGCGATGCTCGAGCCTCTGCCGCCGGATCGCTGCCAGGACCTGTTCGGCTGGCCGCGCGCGGTGTACGCCGGATTGAGCTCGCCGGAGAAGCTCGAGTTCTCGCCGGCGGCCGGCGCAGCCGCGGCCAGCGCGGTTGACCGGCTGCTGAGCTTCCTGCGAGAATGAGGCCGCAACTTCCAGTCCATCCAGAGGCGTGAACGGTCACGCCGGCGTTCGGACTACCGCGTATGGGAGGTTTGATGATGCGCTACTGCGCTTTGCTCGTATTGGCAAGTCTCGGATTGGTTGGCGGACCTTGCGCGGATGCCGCCGAAAACCGGCAGGTCCGGTTGACGGCGCTTGGCAGCATGGAGCGGATCGGCCTGGATCAACAGCCGCACGGCCTGCCCGAAGTGAAGATCCAGGCGGCGAAAAACGAGTGGGAGTCGTTTCAAGTCGTGGTTTCCGCGGCGGGTGAAAACATTCTGGTGACCTCGGCGGAGATCACCGGCCTGGCGGGCCCGGGCGGCGCGACAATTCCCGGAGAGAATATTACGCTGTACCGGGAGGAATACACTCGGGTGAGAATGTCGACGCCCAGGGCGGAGCTTCCGCCGGGGCTGTATGCCGACCCGCTGGTTCCGTTCATCAACCCGATCACGGGCGAGCCGATCGAACCCCGGCGGCGAATCCAGGAGCGCTGGGGAGGTCCGTCGACGGAGCGCGGCTACGACATGTACGGCGTGCCGTTTGAGGTCTTTCGGGGGCAGAATCAGACGATCTGGGTCGACGTGCACGTGCCCAAGGACGCGCCGGCGGGCGATTACAAGGGGGCGATCCGCGTTCGCACGCGCGGTCAAGGCGCGATCGAACTGCCGGTCACGCTGACCGTCTGGGACTTCGCGATTCCCGATCGGCCCACCCACCGGAACCATTTCGGCAGTTTCCGGACCGTTGGCCGATACTTCAACGCCGAGCCCGGCTCGGACAAGTTCCGGGAGATCGAGATGCGTTACTGCCGGGCGATGGCCGAGCATCGGCTCAATCCGCCGATCCCGGATTACCTGTTGCCGGAAGTCAACAAGGACGGCTCGCTGACGATTTCGCCCGAGCGGCACGAGGCGCTCAAGAAGTACCTCGCTGAATTGCACGTCGCGGACTTCGAGATACCCCGGGCGCCGTTCGCCCGGCTGAGTGTGGCGGCGACAGGCCCCGAGTACAAGCAGGTTTCGCCCGACGAGCGCGCAAAGGCCCAGCGGTATTACCGCGCGTACTATGACTACCTGAAACGCAGCGGATGGGAGAAGGACGCCTATGTCTACCTGTGGGACGAGCCGAACATTCCGGAGAACTACGAGCAGGTGCTTGTCCTGGGGCAAATCGTGCATGAGGCGGTCCCGGAGCTGAAGTGCCTGGTGGTCGAGCAGACGTATCCGCACGAGCCTTCCTGGGCCGACATCGATCCGGCGGTGGACATCTGGTGTGCCTTGTGGGCGTTCATCGACCGGGGCACGATCGAGCGGAAGATCGCCGGCGGCGACGAGGTCTGGTCGTACACGGCGCTGGTCCAGCGGGCGCCAAGGTATCATCCGCAATACGAGCAGGTGAAGGACCTCGATCCGCCCTACTGGCACATCGACCGGCCGCTGATCGTCTACCGGGTTCCCACGTGGATCAACCGGCAGTACGGGATCACCGGGCTGTTGTACTGGTCGACGGTGACGGCGGTGATCGATCCGTGGAACAACCCGGCGTTTGCTCATCCGGGGCACTTCAACGGCGGCGGCTACCTGTTTTACCCCGGCACGCCTTGCGGGATCGACGGCCCCGTCGCGAGCATCCGCCTGAAGGTCCTCAGGGACGGGATGGAGGACTACGAGTACTTCGCGATCCTCCAGCAGCGCTCCGGCGATCCGGCGGTCAAGCGATTGGTGGACAAGATCGCGCCGAACTGGTGGGACTACTGCCGCGATCCGCGGGTGCTCCTGGATGTGCGGCGGGAGCTTGCCGAGGCAATCCAGCGAGCCGGCGCGGATCCCAAAAAATGATCCGCCGCTCGCCCGCCGGGATGATCACTTCTTCGCCGCCGGTTGATCCGACAACCGCACGGCGGTTTTGGGCGGCGCGCTATTGGTGCCCGCGAACTGGTTGTAGCTTGCCTGGATCACGGAGGCGGGCGGCATCGGGCCGGCGGCAATCAGGAAGCGGTACTTGAGCGTCAGCGGCTCGCCCGGCTTGATCGGCCCGCGGATAAATGCCCCGACGCGGCCGTAGTCGCGGTATGCGCTGAACCGCGTGCCCTTGGGGTTCGACGGGTGGTTCATCACAACCACGCTGTACCGCGCTTCGCCGAGCAGATACGTCTCGCCGACCCAGGGATAGTCCAGGTCGGAGGTCGGTTGCGGATTCTCGACGGGGAAAACATAGAGCGTCTGTTTGCGGTCCATCGCGTCGGCCGGGCGGTACTGGACGCCGCCGTGTTCCGGGTCGCCGTCGAGCGTCACCTCTCCGTTGGGAGCGGCCAAGCGCGTCGTGAAATCGATCGCCAGGCAGGCCGGCGACGGCGCCGGGAAAACGGTCTGCGTCCGCTCCTCGACGAGAATCGTCTCGCCCGTGCGGCTCTCCCAGCTCACCAGGGAGGTAAAGGACGCCCGGTTTGCATCGGCCTCGGTTTGCAGAAACTTCTGATGAATCTGCGCACTGTCGCCCATGCCCCAGAAGTTGTACTTCTTGCCGCCGAGGCCGATTCGCGTCCAGCCGATGAAGATCCCGCGGTGGTGCGGGTAGAGGCCGCCGGGCCCGTTCGTGATCGGCGCGCGCCCCTCGGGATCGAACACGTGCAGGTAGGGCTTGTTGGTCTCCTCGCGCCGCTCGGGCGTGGAGGTGTCGAACGCGTGCATGTAGCGGACGAGGACGCGGTCGCCGAGGCGGACGTCGAGATGCTGGCCCGGTTCCTCCTTCAGATTGAGATCCTCGGCAGCCGGTGCGGTCCGGCTTGCCGCGAGCAGAAGAGCGAGCAGGATAGTGGCTAGACGAAAGTTTTTCATCAGAAATTCCTCGGTACGATTGGGTTGCGACGGCGCGGTAACGGCGGGATCAGTTCAGCTTGAGCACCTGGCACTTGCCCGGCCGAGGTTGAACCGTGATGGTGCGGGTTCCAACCGGAATCTCCACGTCTCCCTGCCCTTCGACGAAGTCGGTGCGGCGGACGAGCAACTGGTTCTCCCGGACCATGCCGGAGACGACAACCCCGGGTCGCTTGGGGACCTCGAACGAGACCGGCTTGCCGTCGTTGAGAAAATCGGCGTATTGCTGGGCCTCCGCGTAGACTTCGTGGACCAGGCGGCACTCCTCGGCATCCTCCGCTTGCATGCACCAGAGGAACAAGGCGTCGGTTCCGCGCAGCAACATGTGCCAAAGCAGTTCCTGGTACGCCTGCCGGCTGAACTGCTTGACGGCCGGGTCCGGGTCGCGCGGCGGCGCGGTGGTGTTCCAGTGTACGAAGCTGACGATGGGAATCTCCGCCGGCGTGCTCTTGCCCGCATTGCTGGCGACCAGCAGCATGTTGTAAAACCAGCGGTAGTCGCCGTTGTCGAAGTCGTACCAGGTGTAGGTCGGATACCAGGTGTAGACAACCGGCATCGCGCACGTGTAGCCGGTCCCCGGAAATTCCTGGGCCCACAGCCGGTAGCGGGCCCGCTGGTCGGCGATATGCGGCTGGCCCTCGACGAACGTCTCGAAATAATCGTACCAGTAGCGGTACCCGTCATGCGGATAGACGGCGTAGTTGCCGACCAGGGCATGGGGGAATTTTTCGAGAATCGGATCGGCGAAGACCGATCGCTGAAGCGCGCTGCGCAGGTCGCGCACGGTCTTTTGAAACTCCAGGAAGTTGGCCGGGTCTTGAAACTGCTTCCGGCAACGCGTGCAGCGCTGCGCGGCGGCGTGCGCCCCGTTGTAATCGAGCGGTCCGTCGATCTCCCAGTCGGCGAAGATGAAGTCGACCTTGAGCCCCGCCTCTTGATACGCCCGGGCGAACTGGTCGACCTGCTCGCGGATCGCGGCGACGCGGAAATCGAGGGTGAACGGGCAGCCGATCGAGTGCTTGCTCGAATTCGTGTCGAACGACTCGTCCCAGAACGGGCGCCCGGCGTCGTCGACGTGCGCGGTCCGCTCGTCGCCGTTGAAGAACTTGTTGAGCGACGCCGTGGCGTTCACGTTGACCGGCACGCCGAGCCTGGTCTGCGCCCGGGCGATCGAGAGGCTCTCGGCGAGGCTTGTCTCACGCTTCGCCGGCGACCAGGAGGAGATCAGCCCGACCCCGCGGCGGTCCAGTTCCCGGACAAGCTGCTCGGCGGCCGGATCGTCGAGCCGCCCGGGGTTCGAGGCCGGCCAGAGGTACAGCGGCAGCCGCGTCCGCCGCGGCGAGGGCAGGGGCTTGACGGCGTCCAAAACGGCCTGCACGCGCGGAGACCAGGCAGCCGCCGGCTTCTGATCCGCGGCGGGCAGAAGGCCGGCAACGATCAACAGGCCGCTCCAAGCAAGTGGGAAACAACGTGCGGGACTCGCCATCAGGACAGTCTCCTCTGCTCAAAATGAACTGGACGCCGAAAAAAACTTGCGCGAAGTTTTCCCCATTGTCTCCGTCCGCGACCCCGTTCACAAGACCCGCGCCTCTTCCGCTGTGCCGCACGCTCTCCTAACCCGACGCGTAAGCGAGGCCCCTCCTAACCCGACGCGTAAGCGAGGCCCTCTGTAACCCGACGCGTAAGCGAGGCGATAGTGACCCGACGCGTAAGCGAGGCGATAGTGACCCGACGCGTAAGTTTTGAAGTTGCGCGAGTTCAGGCAGATGCCTGGCTTTTTCGGGTTTCACATAACAATTTGGTACTCCAGTGGGCGCGCGGCGCGCACGAGTCGTTTGAGCTTTTTCAGGCCGGTTGGAGTGAGGCTCCAGTCGGCCAAGCGGTTCAACTCAGCAGCTTCGGCCTGTTGGGCCACGGCATGACACAGTCCATGCGTTCGTTGAGAATTCCACCACCGCTTCGCCTCTTTCGACAGCCGCCGGCACGAGAGCTGCTTGGCCCGATACCATTCCAGATAGAGGTAGGTGATCAGGCAACATTCAGCCCAAGTCTCGACAGCGGCGAAATCGACGAAACTGTATTGATGGAAGCCCAACGTGCTCTTCAACTCCTTGAAGAACAACTCGATTTGCCAGCGAAGATCGTACAACTCGACAATCTCCGCCGTCGACCACGTCAGGTTGTTGGTCATCAGGATCTTGGTCTTGTTCCGCTCGATCGGTTTTCCGTTCTTGGGTTTTTCCTTTGTCGAAAAGACCACCTGCACCTCACCTACGTTGTGCACAGCCAGTCTTTCCTTGTGGGCGTAGAACGTTCTTGTTTTCACTTTCGGCCCGATCCGACAAGCCGATACGCGACGTTGCGCCACGTAGTCGCCTTGAGTCGGCGTGAGCCTGATGGGAGAAAACTGTCGAGCCGTCAAATCCGAGATCCGGGAACTCAACTTCGGTCGTGGTTTATCGCCTGCCAAAACGCGTTCGGGATTGGCCGGAGTAATCCATTGAAAGCTCCGCTCCTCACAAGCCGCGCGAACGGAAGCTGCATCGTAGGCCGTGTCGCCCAGCACGACCACCTCGGCCCCAGCCGGTACCGGCAAGCTGCGAATCAGCATGGCCGCCAGTTCAGCTTCCGTGTGATGATCGAGGTTCTTTTGCCGGCAATACTGTTCTGTGTAGTAACAACGGTGAAACGGAATCCGATGACCACTGGGCGTGATCAGCAAACCCATGACGAAACCGTGGCATCGTTTGGACGGATTCTTCTTTTTGTTGTAGCGGCGTCCTTTGGCGGGACGTCGCTTTCGATTGCCGGTGCTGAAGGTGTTCTCGGTCTTCTGCCCCTGACGGCTGGTGCACGTCTTGTCGACTGCAAACAGCCAACGGCCACGGCGTCGGGATTCCATGTCGATCACTGCGGCAGCCAGACGCTGATATTCCTCGCTACCGTTAGCCAGACCACTTCCATGAAGAAACCGAGTAACTTGTGCGCGGTGCCGCACGCTCGTGCGTATCGCCACGGCACCCTGGGAAGCGGACATGCGACCGATATGAAACATAAAGGCGATTATCATACGAAGGACGAAGTCTTGCGCATGGTCGGTGAACTTGGCTTTCCGAAAAAACGACTTGACCGACGGCAATGCATCCTGCATCATCATGAGCGAGACTCCTTTCCCGACTCCGGTACTGAATACACTGCGGAATCATATCCGCACCTACGGGTCGAGTGGAAGGAGTCTTTTTTGTCTAACCTACACTACGAAGCTTCTCTAAATTAACATCCGAGGCGCAACTTCAAAACGCGTAAGCGAGG
>JAMOAF010000769.1 GCA_023621895.1 Planctomycetota bacterium | reverse complement strand
GTCTGGAAACAGAGGCCGCACTTGATGCAGCGGCTCTGGTCGATGACGTGCGGTTCGCGGCGGTTCCCGGCAATGCAGCCGACGGGGCATTTCCGCGCGCAGGCGGTGCAGCCCACGCATTTCTCCGGGTCAATCTCATACCGGACCAGCGCCACGCACCGGCGGGCCGGGCACCGTTTTTCGCGGACGTGCGCCTCGTATTCCTCGCGGAAATGGGTCAGCGTGCTTAGCACGGGGTTCGGAGCCGCCCGGCCCAGCCCGCAAAGCGACGTCCGCTTGACCAGCAGAGCCAGCCGTTCGAGCCGGTCCAGGTCCTCCGGCACGCCGTTCCCCGACGTGATCCGTTCCAGGATCTCGAGCATGCGGGTCGTCCCCTCGCGGCACGGCGTGCATTTCCCGCAGGACTCGTCCTGCGAGAACGTGATGAAGAACTTGGCGATATCGACCATGCACGCCTCTTCGTCGAGCACAATCATGCCGCCGCTGCCCATGATCGACCCCGCCTGCGCCAGGGTGTCGAAATCGATCCGCGTGTCGAGCCATTTCGCGGGGATGCAGCCGCCGGCGGGGCCGCCGGTCTGGATGGCCTTGAGGGCCTTGCCGCCGGCCACGCCGCCCCCGATATCGTTGACGACCTCGCGCAGCGTCGTCCCCATGGGCACCTCGACCAGCCCCGTGTGGCGCACCTTGCCCGCAAGCGCGAACACCTTCGTGCCGCCGCTCCGTTCCGAGCCCAACCGGCTGAACCAGTCGGCCCCGTAGTTGATGATCACGGGAACGTTGGCGAACGTCTCCACGTTGTTGATCACGGTCGGCCTGCCCCACAACCCGTGCTCGGTGGGGTAGGGCGGCCGGATGCGGGGCTGGCCCCGCTCGCCTTCGATGGAGTGGATGAGGGCGGTCTCCTCGCCGCAGACGAACGCGCCCGCGCCGAGCCGGATCTCGAGGTCGAAGTCGAACCCGGACCCAAGGATGTCGCGGCCCAGCAGACCCAGCCGGCGGCATGCGTCGATGGCGTGTTGCACGCGCCGGACCGCCAGCGGGTACTCGGCCCGGATGTAGAAAAACCCCCGATGCGCCCCCATGGCGAACCCGCCGATCATCATGCCTTCCACGACGTCGAACGGGTCGGATTCGAGCATGCTACGGTCCATGAACGCGCCCGGGTCGCCTTCGTCGGCGTTGCAGACGATGTAGCGGGTTTTTTCAGAACTCTTGACGGCGTGGGCCCACTTGATCCCCGTGGGAAATCCGCCCCCGCCGCGGCCCCGCAGCTTCGAGCGCGTGATCTCGTCAATGACCCAATCGCGGTCGCCCTGCGCCAGCACTTTGGCCAGCGCCGCGAACCCGGTGTAGTGGATGAACTCCTCGATGCTTTCGGGGTTGATGACGCCGCAGTTGCGCAACGCGATGCGGCTCTGCTGGCTGAAGAAGGCCACGTCGCCGTACAGGTCGAAAAACCGCCGGGCCAGCGGCTGGCCCTTCACGCGGAGCCGTTCCACCGGCCGCCCGCCTACCACGTGCTCCTGCACGACTTCATCGACGTCGCTCTCGGATTGGACCGCGTAGAGCACGTTTTCCGGAAGCAGCAGAACGTGCGTGTAGTCGCGGGCGGTGCTCTGCTGGCACGCGCCCAGGCAACTCACGACGGAGATCTTGGTCCCGGCGGGGTGCAGGCCCGCCCCGCTCAGCTTCTCCTGGAACAGGGCCCGCCAGTTGCGCTTCTGGCCGCCGCAACAGCGGGCGTTCTCGCAGAACATCAGTTCCCGGTCATAGAGTCTCTCGACAGGTCCGTCAAGCACCAGGTCGAGCACGGGACGGCCGTTCAGAATATGGCTGGTGAAGATCTGGTGCACCCGTTCCCGGTCTACCTGCTGGTACTTGATCGGGATCTGGCCGGGGACAAGAACGCCCACAATGGGTTCGCGGCTGCAACGCCCCGTGCAGCCGGTCTGCCGCAGCACGATGTCGTCGCGTCCGGAGGCGGCAATATGCTTGCGGAACTCCTCCAGCACCCCCTGCGACCCGGCGGCGTGTTCGCACGTGGCCGACCCGACCTGGATGTGGATCTTCGACCTGTCCTCCGGTTTCTCCACGACGGCGCGGCATTGTGCCGCGAGCGACGCGAACGCGGTCAAGACTTCGTTCTTCATAGGGCCCCTTCTTCGATTAACGCCGAAGGCGGAATTGTACCTGCCCTGTTGCGCCCGCGCAAATTCCCTGCATCCGCCTGCTCCGCCCCCGGGATTCCGCGCAGCAGGTTGTCCCTTCCACGCGCAGCAAAGTTCCCTTCTGGAGTAGCAAAGCTTGCTTTGCTTACTGGGAAAGGGTGGGAAGCCGGGGCCCCCCCACGGGGCCGAATACGCGAAGCAAGCTTCGC
>JAMOAF010000303.1 GCA_023621895.1 Planctomycetota bacterium | reverse complement strand
TTCCACTCGGGCGAGCCCGCGCAGCCGATGCCCACGTAGGGCTGCAAGATGCCGTCGCCCATCTTCGTCTCAATGAACGCCAGCCACTTCTTGATCACGGGCCAGCCCTGCTCGAGCGGCCGCCGATCGCCGTACGTCAGGTAGACCTGCCACGGCATGGTGACGCAGAATCCGCTCCAGACCGGGCCGCCACCGGCGTCCTGGGCGTAGGGCGCGGTGTAGGGCACATCGCCCTCTTCGTTCTGGGCGTCGCGCCAGTCGGCCGCCCACTTGGCATAGAACGGCCCGGTACGGAAGTTGAGCATCCCCATTTCCATCGAGGTCCCCGAATCGCCGCCATAGCCCAGCCGCTCGCGGTGCGGGCAGTCGACGGTGTAGCCGCCGAGGCTCAGGCACTTATAGGTCCAGCAGATCATGCCGTGGATTTCGTTGAGCAGCGGATGATCGCAGGTAAAGGTCGAGCCCGATTCGTAGCCCGCCGTAATCAGCCGGCCCTTGACCTCTTCCGGTTTCGGCGCCCGCGGCAGGCCCTTCACAATCGCGTAGCGGAACGCCGCGTAGTTGAAGCGGTTGCGGAACCGCTCGCCGCCGCCGCCCCGCGCCACGTACACGCTCCGCTGGCCGTAGGTCTGGAAGCTGCCGTTGGCGAATTGCTTGTCGGCAAACTCGATCTCGACCTTCGTTCCGCGCTCGATGTCATCGGGCAGGGCCAACTCGAACCAGCCGGTATAGTTGCGGCCCATGTCGAGCACAAACCCGCCGCCGATCGGATTGACCGCCGCCAGATGCACTTCGTCGAGCATCCGGTTCGGCTCCATCATCTGCGCGGCGATGATCGGGGTGGGCGGGTGATGGACCGCTGCCGGCTGCCAGCCCGAGTCGTCGTAATCCGCCGCACTCCAGTCGGCGATCTCCTTCTCCGCCTCGACCAGCTCGCCGCCGTAGCTGCCGCTTGTCCCCCGGCCCAGCGGAGTGATGTGGCTGGGCCGCGCTTTCCAGGTTGCGTCGGTGGCGATCGCCAGGGGAGCGGAACGGTCGAACGCGAGGCTCAGCTCGGCCTTGACCATCGGGCCGCCGTCGCCCGCCTTCTTCAGCGCGCCGGTCGACCAGCCCCGCCCCAGCCACAGGCCGATGCAGTTTCGCCCCTTGACGAGCCGGCCGGTGAGGTCGTGGGCCAGGTAAAGCCCGCGTTTCCCATAGTCCGAAACCGCCGGGCTGAGCACGTCGTCGCCCACCTTCTGGCCGTTCACGTAGAGCTCGTAATAACCCAGGGTGCAGACATAGGCCGTGGCCGCGGCAGGGGCCTCCTCCAACTCGATGGTCTTGCGCAGCCAGGGGAGCGGCCCCTCGTTGTCCTTCATCCAGCCCGCGCCGATCCACTCGCCGCTGAAGTCCGACGCCGAGAGCGGCCCGATGGTAAACCGGGCCGGCGCGCTCCAGGGCGAGGGCTCGCCGGCCTGGTCCCACACGCGGACCTTCCACCACGAGCGCGACCCCTTCGCCAGCGATTGGCCGGCATAGGCGACCCACTGCGACTGGTCCGATCCGACCTTGCCCGAGTCCCAGAGGTTCCCCCGGCCGGCGGCCAGCGCGGCCGGAGAGTCGGCCACGAGCACCTGGTATGCGGTCTGTGCCAGGCCCCGCTCGCCGGGCGGAATCGCCCAGCAGAGGCGCGGCTCGGCCCGATCGATGCCCAGCGGGTCCGCCAGCCCCTCGCAGCGCAAGTCGTCGGGCGCGGCGGGTCCACTTTGCGCAACCGGCGGCAGGCAACCCCCTCCCACAATCATCGCCAGCAAGACAGTCGTTCCACGCATTGCCTCAGGCTCCTACTTGTATGTCCCGTTGTCCGATTCGAGGATCGACCTCGACCCGATTATATCGCAACCCTGTTCGGCATCAGAGTATCGGCACTCTTCGGAGGGGCCGTCGAGCATCCAGATTGCCCGAGCAGTCCAATACCGGATGGAAAATCGCTGCACCGGTTGGTTGGTCGCGAGCGACTTTGTTACCATGGGGTGAAGGAGGGTCATCATGCGGCAAACAGTGATTCTGTGCATTCTCGCGAGCCCCCTCGCGGCCGCGGCGGCCGAGCCGGCCTGGTGGAATCCCGACTGGCAGTTCCGCACGACCATCACGCGCCCGGCGCCGTATCGCGACACCGCCGAGCGTCCGATCGAGGTTGCCCTCGATTTTCAGCGACTGCTCCAGCGGGCCGGCGTTTCTGGCGAGTTCGATCCGGCCTCCGTGCGCGTGATCCAGCGGGGTACTAACACGGAATTGCCCGCAGCCTGGCGGACCGAGTTGAATGCACCCCGGAACCGGCGGGAACGGTACCTCGCATGGCATGCGTCGCCGCAAGCGGGGCAGTGCGGCGCCTACGATATCTACTTTGGCGCCAAGGATCGCGGTCTGCCAGCGGCAGAGTATCCGGAAGACCGCTTGCCTCCGGAGAACCTGCTGGCCAACCCCGGGTTCGAGGACGCCGCCGACGATCTGCCCGCCGGCTGGCAGGCGCAACCCGCGGCACTCGTGCGGTTGGGCCGTTTTGCGAACACCAGCGGGCGCCAATCGCTCGCGATCGTGGTCGACGAGACGACGCCGGCCGATGCGGATCGCGAAGTGACGATCTCGCAGCAGATCGACGTGCGGCGGTTTGCCGGCCAGGAAATGGTCTTTCAGGGCGATTTGCTGGCCGAGCGCGCCGCCTACGGCGCCCCGGTGGCGATCGAACTCGAGCAGTCACGCGCGGACGGCTCGACGATTCTCGAGTTCGCGGTCGACCCTCGCTGGCTGACGATTGAGCTGGCTCAGGGCCAGTTGGTGCAGTTCTGCGAACGCGGGCGATTCAACCCGGACGCGGCGATGCTCACCGTGCGCGTGCGCGCTCGCTGCCGCGTGATCGACGCCGACACGGGCAAGGCGGTCACCGGTCCAGAATCCTTTTTTACCGTGTGGTTGGACCGGCTGGTCGTTCGGCCGGGCGAGCGGTGGCCCTGGCCGCCGGCCAGCCACGCCGGCTTTGTGGCAGGCGCCTTGGCGGGCGCGCCGCGGAATCGCGCCCTGGAGTTGACGGGCCAGCGCTTCCTGGCTTTCAACGGCGGCTCGGAGGGAACGCTGACCCGCGGCGTGGCGGATCCCGGTCCGTCGTCGGTCCATTGGGGCTTGCAGGCTGGCACGCTGGAGTTCTGGTGCCAGCCCTCGTGGGACGCGGAAGACGGCGTCGAGCACATCTTCTTCGACGGGGTGGCCTACTTCCACCGCCGGCAGTCCGTGCTCCGCAAACTGGGCGCCGCCGGCAAGAATGAGTTGGAATTCTCCATCGCCGACGCGGACGGCGCCGTGCATGCGGTCCGTGGCCCGGCACCGCTGAAGGCCGGCCAGTGGCACCATATTGCCGCCACCTGGGATTTCCCCCAAGCACACCAGGCGATCTTCGTCGACGGCCGGCCAATCGCCGCACGTGGACCGGAATCGGTTGCCTGGCCCAGCAGTCTGGCGGCCGCGGGTGGGACGACGAAAGGCATCGGCATTAACGAGAAGGACTGCCGCAGCATGCCGATGCAGGCCTGCATCGGCGGGGAAAGGCGGGGTGCGGCGGACTACTCGGCCGAGGCCGTGATCGACGAGTTCCGCATCTCCGATGTCAAGCGCTATGCCGGTCCCTTTAATCCCGCGCGCACGGAGCTCGTGGTGGACGAGCACACCCGCGCGCTGTTCCATTTCGAGGACGAGCGAGACGGCGTACACGCCGGCGATGATCGGTTCGTCCGCGGCCACCTCTGCGTCGAGCTGCCGCTGCAAGAGGAGACCGTGCCTCTGGAGATTCTGGAAAAGGGAAAGGTTCGCCGGCAATTGGTCCTCGTCGAGCCGCACGCTTCCGTGTCTCAGTTCGAGGCCAACCGCGCGGAGAACCGGCTCCCGGTCAATCCTCCCTTCCGCCGTCCGCCCGACCCGCGGCATATCGACTACCGCGATCGCCAGGTGGAGCGCACGGTACTGGGGCAGGACGCTGGCTTCACGCTGACGGTGGGAGGCGACTGGCCGCCTCTGATGCGATGCATTACCTTCGAGCACGCGGATCGGTCGTCTGCCGTCGCAACGCGGCTGCCCTGCTGGCGGGCGAACGACGCCGTCGTGCCCCTGACGGCCGAGGGCATCCGCGCCACCCTGGGCGCGGAGGCCTCGGGCGATGCGGAGAAGGCCTTCGCGGCTTTTGAGTACGCGCTCCGAACAGCCCACTACTACGACGGCAGCTATTGCGAGACGCTGCCGGCGCAGCATCGCCAGCGAACTTCGTACACGTTCCTCAAGGCTCTGAACATTTATCCCTTCGACCAGTGCGGCCCGCTCAACTACACGCTTCGCAAGCTCTTCCTTTCCGTGGGCATCTCCTCCAACGACGCGGCGGGCACGCACCATCAATTCCAGCAGGCCTTTTACCAGGGACAGTGGCGGCTGTTCGACCTGGCCTCTCGCGTCTTCTGGCTGGACCGCGACAACTCCACCGTCATCGGACGACGCGGCATGGAAGAGGACCCCTACCTGAAAATTCGGCAGGGGGGCGACGTCTGCGCCTGGCTCAGGGGCACCTCGAACGGCACGCCCCTCGGTACGGCGGTTCGGCCGCACTGCATGGACTTTCCCCTGCGGCCGGGCGAACGTGCCAGCCTCTGCTGGCACAACGAAGGACGATGGTTCGAAGTCTTCGGCGAACGGGAACCCCTCCCGCTGGCCAAGATACCGCCGATCTTCGGCAACGGGGCCATTCATTACGAACCCATCGAGCAGGGAGAGGCAACGGCCCTGGAGAATGCCGTCATCAATCGCGGCAACGACGGTCGCAGCCGGCTTCGCGCAGAGGATCCCGGGAAGACCGCGGCGCTGGTGTACCGTGCCCGGTGCCCGTACATTTTCTCCGATGCCGTGGTTCGCGGCTCCTATGCGGCGAGCCAAAGCGGGGCCGTGCGCCTGTCTCTCTCGTTCGATGAAGGTCAGCATTGGATCGAGGTCTGGCGGAGCTCGGACCCTCGCGGGACAATCTCCGCAACGCTGCGGGACCAGGTGACCGCACGGTACGCCTACTGGCTGAAAGTGGAGCTGGCCGCCGGCCAGGACGCGGTGGTCGAGGACCTACAGGTTCGCAGCAGCATCGTTGCTTCGCCCCTGGCACTGCCCGGCAGGCTGTCGCAAGGCGAGAACCGAATCACTTTCGTGGGCGCTGCGCCGAGCGCCGCAATCAAAACAAGCTGCCGCTGGACCGAGCGCTACCATAGCGATCTGGCCATCGCGATCGACGCTCTGGGTTTCTACACCGAGGGTGACGAGGTGTATCGCAACGTGCTCGTCGTCCCGCCGGGCGGCGAAGTGCCCCTGAAGGTCACACTCCAGGGATGCCCCGTGCAGGGAAAGGTCTGGCTGGACGGCCTGCCGGAGGGTTGGAGCTGTGTGCCGCCGCGGTGGGCGGTCGAGATTGTCCGACCGAAAGAATGCGGCATCGCGGACTTCGTACTGCGCAGCACCGCGACGCAGCCGGGCGAGGTCCACGCTTTCACGGTTGTGGTGGACCATGGCGAACTCCAGCGGCGCGTGGCGGTCCAGGCGCTCGTGGCCGCCTCGCCGCTGGTGTGCGAAGCCGAGCGAGCCGGCGAGGTCTCCGGCGCGGCAGCGGTCCGCGAGGTGGCCGAGCTGAGCGGCGCTGGCGGGGTCGAGTTCGGCGGCGACGGCCGGCTGGCGATCGACTTCGCGGCGCCGCGCGGCGGCACGTATGCACTCTGGTTGCGCGCACGCTGGATGCCGGAAAGCGACGAGGGCCTGTCGCTGGCGATTGACGGCGCAGATCCTCGACCGCTCCGTATCCAACGGATGATCGGCTTCGAGGACTGGTCCGATCCCGGCCGCGCGCACACCAAGCGGTTCTATAGCGAGCAGTACGACCACTGGGCCTGGTATCGCATCCCGGACGTCTCGCTGGAGCCGGGAAAACACCGCCTCACGCTCTCGGCCGGCAAAGGCGCCTGGCTGGATGCCCTGGCACTCCTTCCACAGGACAACACCATGGACCGCGCGGCGATGAACCTGTTCCAGAACTGGAATTTCGCGCCCTGGCACAATCCTTTCTGAGGAATTTATGCGAGTCACCGCCAGCATCATCGCGTTGGGACTGATCCTGATTCTCCTTGGCCTGCCTGCACGGGGAGCGAACGACTCGCCGGCTGCGGCTCCGACCGAAGCCAGGCTCCAGGCCGCCGAGTTTTCGGGCGGCGTAACCGTCGACACGGGCCCGATGAGTTTCCAGTTGGCGGATCGAGGTGCATTGCGATCGCTGTGCATCGGCGAGAAAGTCCTGGTGGCCAACAATCAAGCGCCCCTGTTGGCCGCCGAGGTCTTCGAGTCGAGCCAATACGACGGATACCGCGATGCGGTTCCCGGCACAATCCTGCCGGCGGCCTGGAGAGCGGACCGGCATGAGTACCGACAGGGCGGCAAGGAGTTTCAAGCGAGCTACTCGGGCCGACTCGATTTCGGATCGGGCGACGCAATTGTCGGCCGGCTGGTCCTGTCGGCTTCGGCGGGCAGCCCGCTGCTAAAGGCATGCGTGGAACTGGAGCCGCAAGGGGAGTTCAAGGACCGGTTCCTTCGCAGCGTTGCGTTGCGCCTGCCGCTGGCGCTAAACAAGCGCAAGCGGGTAGTGCAGGCGGGGGACAGGGGCGTGCAATGGAACACGCGGCACTGGTACCAGTTCCATGTCTCGACTGTGGGCACCCTGCTCCCGGAACCCGACCACAACCTCTGGCGTCTGTTTTCCATCGATCAGAACACCGCGGCCGACTATCACATCTGGCGGTCCGAAAGTGCGGTGACCTGTCCCCTGTCGATGCAGCGCGGGCTCCAGGCTCCCGGCTGGATGGCCGTCTACGACGAGCAGGCCGGATTGCTCTTCGCCTACCGCGGCCTGGCAGGGCGGGCCCCGAAGTCGCTCCGCGTGATGGCCGACGGATCGGGGGAAGCAGCGGTTTACCTGTGGCACTCGGGCTTGCCGGCCCTGCACGTGCGGGCGCCCCAGGCCGCGGCCGTCTTCGGCCCGCCGCACGCCACCGATTGGATGGCCTTTCTTGGCGACCCAAGCGACAGCCGTCCGGACGCGGCCTTGGCGCGGCATTGGGGCGTAGAGAAGCTTGCCAGCGATCCGCCGGCACGGAATGAGGCGCCCTTGGCCGACATGAACCTGCTCACCACCCACTCGGCGGACGCCGAGGCGCCGCTGGTCACCGGCGGCGTGCCGTTGCCCAAGGGCGCGCTCAGAGACCCGGCCCACGCGCGGCTCCGATGCGGGGAGGCCGACGTGCCTTTGCAGACTCGGGCTGTTGCCTATTGGCCGGACAAGTCCATCAAGTGGCTGCTGTTGACATTCCCGGCGGATGGCGGCGCAGTGTCGGGCGCCGCGGGCGAGGGCGACGTGCTGCGTTTCGACCTCACCCGGCGCGACGGCTCGAGGGCTGCTTACCGGCTGGACTACGGCGGCAGCGCCCGCATGGGCCAGCCGCAGGTGGCGCTAGCCGCCAGGCAAGCGGCGGAGAACATCCTCATCGACACCGGCCCGCTTCAAATTGAGCTTGCTCCTGGCAGGCAATGGCTGCCAAGAGCGAGGCTCCTCGGCCGCGAGATGCTCGCCCGGGGCGGAGCCCGCAGCTTCGTTGATTTCCTCCGGACGGAACCGGCCTATCCTTGCACGACAACCCATGCCCAGGGCACGCCGGACGAGGGCGGTTTTTGCGCCCAGACGATCCGACTTGAAGAGAGCGGCCCGTTACGTTCCGTGGTCCGGCTGGAAGGAATGACCACGGCCAAGGAGCCGGCGCGGGTGATCCTGCGCCTGGAAGCCTATGCCGGACGATCGGCGGTCCGCCTGTTCCACACGGTCGAGTTCCTGCACAAGGACCCGCGGGTGGCCTTCGTCGACCGGATGGGCGTCGAGTTGCCGCTGGCGGGCGTGGGTGACTCTCGCGTAACGGCTGGCGGCCAGGACGGACCGCTTTCGCTGCCGGTTGGCGCCCGTGCGGGCTTGAGGCAGCACAGCCACCTGGGTTACCAAGCCTGGCACCAGGTCGCCGGCGAGCGATTCCCGCGCATCGACCAGGCGAAAAACCGCTCACGCGCCTGGCTGGATCTGAACGGGCCGCAGGGTGGCATCGCCCTGGTGCTCCGCGACATGTGGCAGCAGTTCCCCAATGAGCTATTGGCTGACCTCGAAGGCAGCCGGCTTGTGGCTTACTTCTGGCCGGAGAGCCACCCGGTGATGGACATTCGCCGTTACTCGAACTACCCCCACCCGGCGCAGGGCGAATCAGCATCGCCGGAGAGCCGTTGGGTCGCCGATGGCTATTACGCGAGAGACCCGATCATGGGCATCTCCAAGACCCACGAGCTGCTGCTGTACTTCCACGGTCCTGAGATCGGAAGCGGCAGGATCGACGCGGTGGCCGCCGATTTCCAGCGGCCGCCGCTGGTATTTGCCGGTGGCGATCACTACGTACGGACCGGCATAATTTTACCCCAATCGCTGCCCAGCTCCGACCGATTTCCCCGCACGCACGCCAACCTGGACCACTACGCCCGATTCTGGCTGCACCATCAGCAGCTTTGGGGCTGGTACGGGTTCTGGGACTACGGCGACGTACAGCACCATTACAAGACCGGCTATGGCCCGATTGTCCCCAGCGATAAGCTGGTCGAACTGGTAGAGGATCGGTCCAAGGATCTTGGGAAACTCGACGTATCCGGGTGGCGGCGTCTGGATTACGCGCCCAACCAGGAGTGGGCCTCTGACAACGGCCGCTGGGGTTGGAACAACACCGAAGGACTGCCCGGCCTCTACCTACAGAACCATTACCTCCGCACCGGCGATCGCGACGTATTCTTCTTTGCCGAGGCCATGGCCCGGCACTTCCGCGACGTCGACATGCGGCACGACGGGATGTGGCTCGGGCATGGCACACGTCACGGCGTCCAACACTGGAGCGACGGCAACCACGAGGAGCGGCAGACGACGCACTCGGAGTTCCGCTACATCCACCACTTGACCGGCGATCCGCGGAGCCGCGACTTCGCCCAGCAACTCTTCGAGCAGGTCTATTCGCGCCGCCCCGTCAAAATCCATGCGGCCCATAGCGGGCGGCTCCAGGGCCTGTTGGCTTGGTGGGAAATGACTGGCAGCGACGACCTGGCGGCCATGCTGGCCAAGTATGTCCCCAGCTTCCTTGTCGCCGACGGCATCTGCGAATCGCCTTCCGTCCAATTCCCCGAGGTCAGGTGCACCGTCCAGGATCGCGACGTAAACAGCGGGAACATGTTCTTCTGGACGTTCGGGGCCGGGCATGGCTTGCTGGAGTACTATTACCTGACCGGCGACGACGGCCTGCGGCAGGCCCTGATCCGGGTGGCGGACCATGCGATCCAGGAGCGCGACCCGGGCAACTTCCGGAAGGCGGTGATCTTCGCCGCGCGCCACGCGGACGATCCGGCGCGCTATCTCCGCTACCTGGAGACCTGGGCTCGCGGCTCCTCCTACGTTCTCCAGGTGGTGCCGCACAACCGCTCCTTCTACGGCGGGCCGCGGGGGATGTTGCAGGGCAGCGTGTCCGGATCGCTCTTCGCAATGAACGACATTCCCTACCTGCTTTGCGTCCTGCCCGGCGATCCGCAATTGAACGAACGTCAGCGCGAGGCGCTGCGCCAGGTTGACCTCCATGGCGCTGCGGATTACCAACCGCCCGCTTTGGACTGGCAGTCCGCTTATGACCGCGGCGACCTGGCCGAATATCTACGGATAAAGCACCCGCAGCCGTAGCAGGATGAAGTGCCGCGGATCGGTCAGGGTCCGAAGGCAACGCCGGTGGGCCTCCGCTGCCGGCTGTAACCAGTTGACGTTTTCGGTTCCGTAGACAGCACGTGGCCATGAGACTCGCTGGAAGATGGTTCGCTTCGGACCACCCTACCGGCTCGACCGGATCGCCCGGGCCTCTTCTGCAAAAGCCACGACATTCTCCCAGGGAGTCTCTGGTTGGATCACGTTCGACGGCATGAGGATCGCCCGGCGTGAAGGCCCGACGATCTCGGCGAGCCGGCGAACCTCGCGGCGGACCTCCTCCGGCGAGCCGAAGGGAAACGTTCTCTGGCTGGAGATGGTGGCCGCCAGCAGCGTCCGCGTGCCCAGTTCTCGGTAAATCTCCGCGAAATCCATGCACTCGGGCTGGATCGGGTGGAGGATGTGGAACCCGAGTTCGACGAGGTCGCCCACGATCGGCGTGATCCGGCCGCAACTGTGCAGGAAGAACCGCGCCTCGGGCGAATCCGCGCGAAGGCAGTCGAGCACGCGCTGCCACGCCGGCTTGATGAACCGCCGCCAGAGCTGCGGCGAGATCTGCATGCCGGTCTGCATCCCCGCGTCGTCGTAAAAGCAGAGGACGTCGATTCCAGCCCGGGCGGAGGCCAGGGCCAGCCGCGCCGTGTGCGCGGCAATCTTCTGGATCACCGCTTCGGCCATCGCCGGATCGGTCACCAGGTCGATCATGAACCGCTCCATGCCGCGGAGCCACCACGACCACTCGTAGATGCTGCCCGCGTAGCCAAAGACCGGGTAGCCCGCCGCGTGGAAGGCCTCGATCCGCGCCAAATCCGGCGGCTGGATCAACGGGGGTGGCAGCCGCTCCAGATCGCGAACAGTCCGGGCGAATGCCGCCGCCGGCAGCATGTGGTCCACCGTCCCCTCCGTTCCGCCAGCCCAATGGGCATTGCCCCACTCGTCGAAGGTCGCGCCCGGCGGCAGGCTCGCGTGGAACTTGGCGGGATCATCGCCGCCGAACACGGTCGCAGCGGAGCAGCAGCGCACGTCGGCGCCAAAATGCTCGCCGGCGTCGCCGCCGCCGGTCCGCTCGCGGAAGGCTCGCATCAGCGGACCGCTCAAGCCCGGCTGGGAGCCGATGTCGAGCGAGAACGGCAGCCAGGCGCCGGTTTGGCCGTCCAACAGGCGCCGCAGATTTTCTCTTGGGGTGGGGCTGGGAGTGCTCATCGTGATAGCGGCGTCCGGGAATTGAGTCATTTCGCCGGCCAGCGCGGGAGTTGGCCGGCGGTGGTTCGTGGCGGTCGGAAATTGGCGTCGTCAGCGCCGGGGCAATCAGCCTTGGGCAAAGGGCGGTTGAGGGACAAGGCCGCGCACTCGATGCGTCTCGGACGGGAGTAGACATCCTCTCCGGGACTTGGCCTTTTCAGGGCCCCCTTGGAGCGACTTCAGCATGATCGACGATCCTCTTCAGGGCAAGGCGCAAGATAGAAACCAGGCGCGTCGTCGGATCCGAACGCGCCACCTGAGAGAGTCCAGAGCCATGTCGGAGTCAAGACTCCCATCTGAGTCACGACCCAACAGAATCCGTAGGTAACGATCCCAACGGCCCCTGTTATGGGGGCGATGAACACCAATAACACAAATCCACCCATCAGGGAACCAAGAAGCCTGCTAAACAACTCCGCATTGCCCCACTCGTCGAAGGTCGCGCCCGGCGGCAGGCTCGCGTGGAACTTGGCGGGATCATCGCCGCCGAA
>JAMOAF010000553.1 GCA_023621895.1 Planctomycetota bacterium | reverse complement strand
GAGAATTCCAGACGGCCGCCCAACGGCCCGGTCCAGTCGCCGGGCCTTGCGATCAGCCGGCCTTGGTTCCACGCCAGCCATCCGCCGATCAAGGCCAAGAGCAGCAAGAGGAGCAACCAAGCGACCGAACGCTTGCGCGATTTCTTCTTCGGCTTCTGCGGCAGGGTGGCCTGGCAGGCCGGACACTTCGCACTCTGGCCGGGGCGGCGAATCCAAAGCAGGTTACAGCCCTCTTCGGCGCACAGCAGCGTCGGGGCGGGCTGCCGATCGGTTCGCTGGTATCCCCAGCACCAAACCAGCCGGGAGCGGTCCAGCACGTCCTGGTAGCGGAAGAAATAGCTGACCCGGTCGCTTCGCGCCTCGTTGTGGGCGAGGTCGTCGAAGTTCTCCTTGAGGACTCGCAGCAGGAGCCGCTCGGTTGAGTTCTCCGCCTTGGCGAGGTTGAGGCGCTCCTCGATCTTCTGAAGCTCGGCTGCCAGGGGTCCGCGCAGGTCCTCCTCGGTTACCGGTGAGCAAACAATGTCTTCGAGTCGCCCCCCCTCGTCGGTACGAACGTAGAAGTTCACCGAGTCGCCATCGATTTCCGGCTCGGCGGCCAGGTTTCCCAGCCAGCGGAGGAGAATTCTGCCACTGGCATTGGCGGTGTCGAGCATTGGCACGCCCGGCTCCAGTGCGATCGGCCGGAAATCCCGGGCGTTGTCGGCTAGGTCGACGCGAACGAATCGTTTGGCCATGAGTCAGCTCAACCGTCCAAATCGGGCCACGGCAACGATCAATCACCTCCGTAACCGGTCGCACCCCGAGATGGACCCGCGGGGGGCAGTCGCGTTTTCGCGGCAGGCTTGCTTTGCATGTCACCGCGCAAGGATGCGTGCCGCGCGAACTGGGACAATCCCGGTAAACGATCTCCCCCCCTCCCTCTAGCCTATCCGCTTTTCGACAAGCCGCAAGCAACCGTTCAGCCCGCGGGACGGGGCAAGAGGGGCACCGACTTGGGGTGGTGAGAACTCGGCCGAGGTTGGATTCCTACAGCCCGAGACCGTCTTACAGGACGTGGTTCCCGAGAAGATTTGCAATCACCCATGCGCCGAACGCCACCGGCAAGAGGGTTTTCACGTAGCGCCGAAAATCGTCCCAGGTGGTCGGTTCGCCGTAGATAGTCGCTCCTCGACCGGATCGCTGCTCTGTCCAGCGGCACCATACAACAACGCCGACAAACGCGAAGTAGATCGCGTCCAGCGCGGTCGTCCATCCGCTCCCGGTGCTCAGAATGCCGCCGAGTGTGAACAGAATCGCCGCCGGTCCCAGGCAGAACCATGTCACTCGCGTGGCAAGCGCCCCGAATGTGCCGGTGACCGACTGATCGTTCGGGTTGTTGTCCGCGGCGCTCGGGGCCTCGGCCACCTGGCGCGCGCCGGGGCTCGTCTCACGAGGTTCCGGGGAGTCCGGCAAGCGTTTGCGACTTTTCGTGGTCATGGATAAACTCCGAGGATCGGAATCCAAGCGGATTCAGGGGGCCGCGTTCAATCTCCTTGGCAAGATATATGCCAGTCTTGCATGAACGGGAGCGGATCGTGTGCAAGATGCGTTTGCACAAGGGTTTGCGCCGAAAATTGTGCCCTGGCCTCGCTGCATTCGCTGATTCGGCCTTAGGTGGACCGCGGACAGATTCTTTCCACGGAGGGCAACCACTTTCCTTCTGTGAGGAGTCTGCCGGGGGTGTTCTGATTGTCGTCCGCGCGTGGCGGAGTGCTGTTCGGCCGTGTTCGCCCGGTCTGGCCGGCTATTGCGATGCGGTGCTGCTCAATCGGCATCGTTCTTGCTTGTGAGCATTGTCACCCCTGAAGCCGGGGGGGAATAATGAGGAAGTGGTGGAGGCGCCCGGCGGTGGACTGATTTTCCGGCTTCGTTTGGGCGGGATGTTGGCATGTGGAAAAAAGTCGTCGCCCCGGCGGTCCTGGTAAGCATCCTGTGGATCGCGGGCAGCAGTATCACGAATTACTACATTCAAGGGGTCTATGAATCGCACGCTCGGGCGTTGGCGGAGAATGTCGCCACGATTCGGGCGGGCTGGGCCATGCAGGATGCCTTGTGGCGGCTTGAATCGATCGTGATGGAGGCGGCGGGGAGGGATTTGCCCGAGGCTCGAAGAGAGGCGGACGAACTGACATCCGTCTTTTTGCAGCACTTGGCGGATGCGGAGCGAACTTCCGTCACGCCAGAAGAACAGGTCCTGGTCAGGGCGGTGCGCGAGCGTTTCGCCGTGTACCGCGACCACGTTGATTTCGACTCCGGCGCGCCGCCTCCGGGAGCGTCCGCCCGTCCGGCCTGGCAACCGGCGGAGAAGGAGGCGACGATGCGTCTGGCCCGTGCGGTGGCGCAACTCTGCCGGCGGCTCACTGATTTGAACGAGCGGATTCTCGCCGAGTCCACCGCGCGGAGCGTCCGACTCGGCAGGGTGGTAAACTGCGTGCACCTGACATTTTTAATCGCCGGTCCGATCGTGGGCGTGCTTTGCGGTCTGTGGGTCGCGCGCGGCCTGCGGCGTTCGCTTTCCGAGATCAGCGTCACGCTCCGGGATGCCGCGGGTGATTTGGACCGCAAGGTCGGCTCGGTGCAAGTCCGCGCCCTGGACGACCTGCCCGCTCTACAGGAACAGGTGCACGCGGTTGCGGAGCGGATCCGGCGCGTGATGGAGGAACTCGAGCAGAGCCGTCAAAAGGCCATGCTGACCGAGCGACTGGCGGCGGTCGGCGAGCTGGCGACGGGCGTGGCTCACGAATTGCGCAATCCGCTGACGTCGGTGAAACTCCTGATCCAGACAGCGGCGAAGCGGCCGGGCCAATCGGCGATCGAGGAGAAGCCGCTTCAAGTGGCCCGGCGGGAGATCGCGCGGATGGAGAATGTCATCCAAGGCTTGTTGGACTTCGCCCGCCCGCCGCAATTGCGCCGCGTGCCCCATGACCTGCGAGAAACCGTCCGGCGGGCGCTGAACCTGGTGGCGGGGCACGCCAGTCGGCAACAGGTCCGTGTTGTGGAGGAGTTTCCCGCAGAGCCCGTCGTCGTCGACGGCGATCCCGACCAACTCCACCAGGTGTTCGTCAACCTCGCGCTGAACGGGATCGAGGCGATGGAAGAGGGCGGTCAAATGCGGGTATCGATTTCGAGCGGAGGCGGTTTGGGCGGGCGCCGAGTCGTGTTTCGGGATAGCGGGTCCGGAATCCCCCAAGAGATCATGGGGCGGATTTTCGAGCCATTTGTCACCAGCAAACAGCGGGGAACGGGATTGGGGCTGGCGATCAGCCGCCGCATCGTCGAGGATCATGGCGGCGCGCTCGACGCGGCCAACCGAGCAGAGGGGGGGGCCATGTTCACGGTCGAATTGCCATCTTTCGAAAACCATCCGGAGGCCGCCGATGCCCAAGATTCTGGTGATTGACGACGAGCCCGGCATTATCTTCAGCATCGAACACGTCTTCGAAGGCAAGGGAATCGAGGTGCTGGGCGCTGAAGACGGCGAGACGGGACTGCGGCTGGCCGCCGAAGAGTCGCCGGACGTGATCCTGCTCGACATCCGGCTTGGCAACCGTTCCGGGCTGGACGTTTTCCAGGAAATCCGCCGCCTCGACCCGAAGAGCCTCGTTGTCTTCATTACCGGGCACGGCACGGCCGACACGGCGATCGAGGCGATCAAGCTGGGCGCCTACGATTACCTGGTCAAGCCGCTCGACGACGAGCAACTCGACCAGGTGGTCAGCCAGGCCTGCGCCATCAGCCGGATGATGCACGTGCCGGCGATTGTCGAGGAGGCGGACCGCCCCGAGGACAGGCCCCAGCGGCTGATTGGCGGCGGGGCCGCCATGCAGACGGTCTTCAAGCAAATTGGCCGGGTGGCGCCCCAGGACGTGAACGTGCTGATCCTGGGGGAAAGCGGGACGGGCAAGGAGTTGGTCGCCCGCGCGATCTACCATCACAGCCGCCGCAACCAGGCCCCGTTCGTTGCAATCAACTGCGCGGCGATTCCCGAATCGCTGTTGGAGAGCGAGCTGTTCGGGCATGAGCGGGGGGCGTTCACCGGGGCGGACCGCCGGCGGATCGGCAAGTTCGAGCAATCTCACGGCGGCACGCTGCTGCTCGACGAGATCGGGGACATGGCGCCGGGAACCCAGGCGAAGATTCTGCGGCTGCTCCAGGAGGGGAGTTTCGAGCGGCTCGGCGGCAGCCAGGCGATTGCGGCCGACGTCCGCGTGATCGCCGCGACCAATCAAGACCTGGACTGCCTGATTGAACAGGGCCGGTTTCGCATGGACCTCTATTACCGGCTCCGCGGCGTGACGATCCGCCTGCCGCCGTTGCGCGAACACCGCGAAGACATTGCGGAGTTGGCCCATTACTTTCTCTTCCGCTACAATCGGCAGCTCGGCACGGCGGTGCAGTCGATTTCACCCGAGGCGCTGGAGCTGCTGGAGAGGTACAACTGGCCGGGAAACGTGCGGGAGTTGCAAAGCGTGATTCGCGAATCGCTGATCGCCTCGGCGGGCCCGACGGTGATTCCCGAGTTTCTTCCCGCCGAGTTGCACCGCGACGAGGGCGAGTCCGAGACGGAAACCGAGGTCAGCCCGATGCCCGACGTGGACTGGCGGTCGCTTCCTGATTTTGTCGAATCGGCCGCGGCCGAGGGCGAGAAGGACGTTTACCGGCGAGCGCTGGAACGATTCGATCGCTGGATCGTTTCCGCGGTCATGCGGCAGACCGGGGGCCAGCAGAATCGGGCAGCCGAGATTCTCGGCATCAGCCGCGTCACCCTCCGGTCCAAGCTGCGGCATATGCGCCTGGCCGTCGAAAAGGTGCTGTTGCCTCGGGAGACTGAAGGACCTGGGGATTGAGGGCCGCCGGGATGGCCGTTTAGGGGGAATGCGTCAGTTTTTGCGGCAGGCTCCACGATCCGGGCGGCGCAAGAAGCGCATTTCGCGTGAAAAAGAGTCGCTGCCCACTCGGCTCTCCCGCGGCGGTTGACGGCTCGCGGCGCGGCCGACTGCTGGCTGCGGGACGGCAAGGGACCTCCGGGCCCTATGATGGTTGACGCGCGGGGCTCCGAGCAATTAGCCTGGGAATAGGAACGCGGGCCCGAAGAAGATGGAAAAATCAGGACACAAAGTCGTTGTGCTCATAATCTCGCTCAGCTTGACGGCGCTCTTGGCCGGTGGCGGAGCGGCCGGGCTGGCGGTCTGGAAGACCTTGGGCAAGCAGCTCCAGGACGCGGAGTTTCTCGAAGCGCAACTCAAGCGGGTCCGCCCGGAAGGAAAAAGTCGTGCCGCCGGCCCGCCGCCGGCGTTGGTCCGAGTCGGCCGGGCGGAGCGGAAGATGTTCCGCCCCCAACGGGAAATCATCGGCCGGCTGATCGAGGTTCACAAGGTGACGGTTGCCAGCGAAGTGACCGGCGCGATCATCGCCGTGCCGGTGGAGGAAGGCGCCCGGGTGGTCGCGGGCAAAACAGTGCTCGCCGAGGTCGACCAGATCTGGAGCCGGCTCGCCCGACAGCGCTACGAGGCGGAGCTGAAGTCGGCCGAAGCGATGCTCCAGTTTGAACTGGTCGAGCTGGAGCGGTTTCAGAAGCTGACGGACGAGGATGCGATCAGCCGCAGCCAATTGGAATTGAAGACGGCGACCGTTGCGGGGCTTCAAGCGAGCATGGCAAAGAGCCGAACCGCGATGGAGGAGGAGGACCAGCGGATCGCTCGGTCGACGATCCGGGCGCCGCTCGACGGGGTGGTGGTCGCCAAGCACGCCGAGCGGGGCGGGCACGTGACGGTCGGCACGCCGCTGGTCGAGATCATCTCCTCCGGCCAATTGGATGCCCGGCTGATGGTTCCCGAGTCGGCGGTGAACTTATTGGAGGAAGGCGAACGCATTGCGGTTCGCATCGACCCCCTCGTGGAGGAAGTGGAGGGCACGGTCGTCTCGGTGACGCCCTATGGGCCGACGGCTTCGCGAACCTTTCCGGTGCGCGTGCGGCTGGATGATCAACAGGGGCGGCTGAAGGTGGGGATGAGCGTGACGGCTTCGATTCCGACGGGCCCGGAGCGGGAGTCCCTGGTGGTTTCGAGAGACGCCGTGCTCGTTCGCCCCGACGGCGCAACGGTGTGGGTTGCCACGGCGGGGGAGCCGCCAGCGACGGCGGAGGTCCAGCCGGTGCCCGTCAAGGTCAGCGACCGGATGCGCGACCAGTACGCGATCGAGCCCGACACGGAGTCCGGCCAGGAGTTGCTCGTGGATGGGGCAACCGTGGTCATCGAGGGGGCGGAGCGGTTGATGCCGGGGCAGCTCGTCCGGATTGTCACTCTCGAGGCGAAGGCACCGCTGGCGCCGGCGGGGCGGCAGTGAGTCCGCGGGGGCGGATACGAGGACTTTAGGCACGAGGAAACGGTCGGCAGAAGATGGACATCATCCGTTTCTCGATCCGGAACCCGGTGAAGGTTGTAGTGGGGGTGATTCTCACCGTCCTTTTGGGGCTGATCGCCCTGAACTACATTCCGATCCAGCTCACTCCGGATGTCGAGCGGCCGGTGATTACGGTCAGCACTAAGTGGCCCGGCCGCAGCCCGGAAGAGATCGAGAAATCAATCCTGATCGAGCAGGAGGAGAAGCTCAAGACGGTCCAGGGTCTCTGGAAGATGGTCTCCTCGGCGGATCTCGGCCGCGGCTTTATCACGCTCGAGTTCGACATCGGCGTGGACATCTCGCGGGCCCTTCAGGAAGTCGCCAACACGCTCGATGAAGTGCCTTATTACCCGGACGAGGTCGACCGCCCCGTGATCCGCGCCTCGGACTCGGCGAGCGACGACTCGGTGGCCAACTGCCTGCTGCAAGCGGAGGACCCGGACTTCGAGATGGCCGAGTTCTACGACTTCGCCGACCGCTTCATGAAGCCGGCCTTGGAGCGGATTCCCGGAGTCGCGGAGATCGGCATTTACGGCGGCCGCGAGCACCAGGTGCAGATTCGCTTCGACCCGGCCGCCCTGGCTCAACGCGGGATCAGCGTGGCCGCGCTGCGTTCCGCCTTGCAAGCGGACAACATCAACGAATCGGCCGGCGACCTGGCCAACGGGCGGCAGGACGTGCGGTTCCGCGTCCTCGGCCAGTTCGATTCGCTCGAGCCGCTGCGGCGCACAATCGTGGCCTACGACGACGGCGGCGTGCCGATCCGCGTGGAGGACGTCGCCGAGGTCTGCCTGGCACTTGAAAAGAAGGTCTATTTCGACCAGTGCAAGGGGCGGACCACGATGACGGTCTTCGTCAAGCGGGAGATCGGCTCCAACGTGCTGGAGCTGATGGACGCCGTCCGCCGGCAGATCGACGAGTTCAACGCGCCGGGCGGATTGCTGCGGTCTTACAAGAACGACCGTCATGGGATCCGCTTGCGCCTGGTCATCGACGACACCTACTACATCCGCCGGGCGGTGGAACTGGTGAAGGAGAACCTCGTCCTGGGCGGCAGCCTGGCGATCCTCGTCCTGCTGCTGTTTCTGCGCAGCCCGCGGCCGACCTTGATCATCAGCGTGGCGATTCCGATCTCGGTGATCGGCACGTTCGTGGTCATGGCGGTGACGGGGCGGAACCTGAACGTGATCTCGCTGGCCGGCTTGAGCTTCGCCGTGGGGATGGTGGTCGACAATGCGATCGTGGTTTTGGAGAACATCGACCGCCACCTCGCCTTGGGAGAAAGGCCGTTCGAGGCGGCCTACCGCGGGGCCAAGGAGGTTTGGGGGGCCGTGCTCTCCTCGACGTTGACGACGGTCGCGGTCTTCGCACCCGTCCTGACGATCAAGGAAGAGAGCGGCCAGCTCTTTTACGACATCGCGTTGGCGATCAGCGCGGCCGTGCTTCTCTCGCTGCTCGTCTCGATCACCGTGATCCCGATGGCGGGTTCCCGCTTTCTGCGGGCTCGCATCGCCCCGCGCGGCCGGGTTCGCAGGGCACTCGATTCGCTGTTCGGACTGGCGCCCTTGGCATCGTGGTGCACCGACGCCTTCTCCCGGCTGATCCACCTGATGACGCTTCCGAGCCTGCCGGGCGCATGGCTGCGGCTGGTGGTCGTCTCGCTGATCACGGTCGTTTCCGTGGGGCTGAGCTGGATGTTGATGCTTCCGGCGAGCTACCTGCCCGACGGAAACAAGAATTTCACCCGGGGAATGATGTTCAATCCGCCGGGCTATTCGGTGGAGCAGAATACGTCGGTCGCCAACCGTCTGGAGGAGGCGCTTCGCCCTTACTGGGAGGCGAAAGACTCCGCCGAGGCGACCGCAATCGCACCGCTGTTCGACATGCAGACGGGCAAGCCGATCCCCGAGGTTCCCGCCTTGGGTGAGTTCTTCTTCGTGGTGTCCCGGGGTCGGGTGTTCATGCTGGTGACCAGCAAGGACCCGGAAAACGTCCGGCCCGTGAAGGCGATTCTCGCCCGGGCGATGAGCCAGATTCCCGGCAGCTACGGCTACGCTTCGCAGAGCTCGATTTTCGGCCGCCATGCCGGCGGCTCCAACTCGGTGGAAGTCGAGGTGGTCGGCAACGATTTGCACGAACTCATCGACAGCGCGGCCCACCTGCAAGGCGAATTGATGGGGGCGTTCTCGAAATTCGCCGTCCGCAGCGACCCGATGACCTTCAACGAGGCTGCGCCCGAACGCCAATTGGTCATCGACCAGGTCCGGGCCAAGGAGCTCGATTTGAACGTCAATTCGCTGGCCGTGGCGGCCCGGGCGATGGTCGATGGCGCCAAGGTGGGCGACTTCAGCTACGAGGGCGAGAACATCGACATGTTGATCGTCCGGGACCCATCGGTCGCATTGACTCCCAGCGAGTTGGCGGGAATCCCGCTGGCCGTCACTGAGGCAGGCGGCCGCCGTGCGATTGTCCCGCTCGGCGAACTGGTCCAGTTCGTCGAGGCCGACGCCGCACAGTCGATCCGCCGGGTGGAGCAGCGGCGGGCGGTGACCTTCACCGTCAACCCGCCGGCCGAGATGGCGCTCGAACAGGCCCAGGTCCGCATCGAGAGCCTGGTGGTCGGGTTGCGAAAGCAGGGGTTGATGTCGCCCGAAGTGCAGGTCAACCTTTCCGGAAATGCCGACAAGCTCACCCAGGTGCGGACGGCGCTGCTGGGAAAATGGAGCGGGTGGAATCTCGACTCCCTGAAGAGTGTCGCCCTGAGCCGGTTCTTCCTCGCCCTGCTGATCACCTACCTGCTGATGGCGGCGCTGTTCGAGCACTTCCTCTACCCCTTCGTGATCATGTTCAGCGTTCCCCTGGCGGCGGTCGGCGGGTTCATCGGGCTGCGGCTGGTCCGGCTCCTTGAGCCCACCCAGCAGCTCGACACCGTGACGATGCTCGGCTTCGTGATCCTCATCGGCGTGGTCGTCAACAACACGATCCTGATCGTGCACCAGGCGCTGAATTTCATGCGGGGGATCGGCGAAGCCGAAGACGACGTCTGCGAGATGCTGCCGCCGCGGGAGGCGATCCGCCAATCGGTCAAGACGCGAATCCGCCCGATCTTCATGACCACGGCGACCAGCGTCTTCGGCATGCTCCCGCTGGTGCTCGCGCCGGGGGCGGGCAGCGAACTGTACCGGGGCCTGGGAGCGGTCGTCGTGGGCGGGCTGACGACCTCCACAATCTTTACGCTCGTGGTCGTTCCGCTGCTCTTTAGCCTCGTGCTCGACTGCCAGGCGCTCGTGCGGCGGGGACGGCGCGGCGGGCTGGATGTTCCGGATCACCGGCAGGATGCCCAAACCCTTGAGAGGGAAGAGGTCTGGCCAATTCGCACGCCAATCACCTCCCCTTGAGACAATTCCGGCGGCGCACGACCTTGACAATTACGCGAAAGACGTATAATCTTACGTATTATGCGTAACACAAGGGCGATCGACTCACTGATTAGCAGGACGACGCAGGGGCTTCTCGCGGCTACTTTGCTGCAACCTGACCGTTGGTGGTACCTGAGTGATCTGGCCGGCCACCTGCACCGACGTCCCTCGAGCCTCCAAAGACCGCTTGCATCACTCGTTTCCGCAGGAGTCCTCACCCGGCGAAAGGACGGGAACCGGGTCTACTTCCGCGCCAATCCGGACTGCCCGTTCTTGCCGGAGTTGCAGGGTCTGATGGCCAAGACTGCGGGGCTTGTGGATGTGGTGCGCGACCTGATCACACCACTCGAGGATCAGATCGTCGTGGCTTTCATTCACGGCTCCCTGGCGGCGGGACGCGAGCACGCGACCAGCGATATTGACCTGATCTTCGTGGGCTCTTTGGGCCTTTCCGAGTTGTCGCCAATCCTGGAGCGCGCTGAAACACTCGTGGGACGACCGGTGAATGCCAACGTATATTCCCTGGTGGAATTCACACAGAAGCTCGCAGCCAAGAATCACTTTCTCTGTTCCGTGCTCGACCGCGAGAAGATTTACGTTATAGGTACGTCACATGACTTGGAAAGAATTATTCGAAGCGGGCCGAGTGGACAGGCACACGACGAGCAAACGGGAGATTGACGACTTGCGGAGTGCCGTGAACCGGAATCTCCGCGACGCCGGGATTTCCCAACTCTCGGCGGACAACAGATTCGGTCTGGCCTACGAAGCTACGGTTCTATTGGCCAAGATGGTGGTCGCCTGCTCTGGATATCGCGTAAAAGGCCAGGGGGCTCACCAGACGACTTTTGTCGCGTTGAAGCGCGCGATGGGATCAGACATTGCCAAGATGGCAAGCTACCTCGAACGCTGTCGGCGGAAGCGAAACCTGCTGAGTTACGACACCGCAGGAGTCGTCACTGAAACGGAAGCAACGGAGATTCTCGCGCAGGCCCAAGCCATGCAGAGAACGGTTGAGCAGTGGATAGCCGGACGACATCCCCGGTTCTCGTAGGCGCCTGCAAGTTGACAGGCGGATGTGCCGGCTGGCCAAAGTACGCCGGCGCTCAGCCGCTGCCGATCCGATCCTCGGCCGAGTCGACACCATCCGTCCCGACGCACCCCCCCTCACAGACTATGCCTAAATCACCGCGACACCGGGCCGGCCGGTGAAAAAGACGCTCCGCCGAGGTCATTAACACCGCTTGGGGAAACGTGTACGATAGCGGCTTGTCTCTCCTGCGGCGGGCGACTCGGTGGTTCAATCCCGGCGGCAGGAGTTGCCGCCGGCTGGAGCTGCCTCCTTGGGGGGCTATCCGGGCTGCGGCCGAATCGAGTCCGTGAAAGGGGACGCGCACCTTATGTCAACCGCAACGCAAGCCGCAAAGACACAGCCGCATCACGACCCGGTCGTCTCCTCGGCGGTCCTCTTGCCGTGGATCCTGATCACCTGCTGCTTCGCCCTCTGGGGATTTGCCAACGACATCACCAACCCGATGGTCAAGGCATTCTCGAAGATCCTCTTGATGAGCAATTTCGAGGGCTCGCTCGTCCAGTTCGCGTTCTACGGCGGGTATTTCGCGATGGCCTTTCCCGCCGCGCTGATCATCAAGAAGACTTCCTACAAAACGGGGATTCTCATCGGGCTGGGGCTGTACGCGATCGGTGCGCTGTTGTTCATTCCCGCGAGCTTGATGATGGTCT
>JAMOAF010000748.1 GCA_023621895.1 Planctomycetota bacterium | reverse complement strand
CGCTCGACACGGTCGACGGGATCGTGGTGTTTTACCTCCTGGCGGCAGCTGACAAGGTGTTCATCGCCTCTTCAGACGCGGGCCAATACCACCTCTACGCCTTCAGCGCGGCGGACGGCAGTAGCCTGTGGCATACCGCCCACGACTGGACTCGCAACAATCACGGCGGTCACATGCAACATCCGGTGCTCGTCGGCAATGCCGTTTATCTCGAACCCTGTGGGTACGACGCCGCCACCGGCAAATTGCTGACCAAGAACGTCGGTCGCCACGGAGGCTGCGCGACTTACGCGGCCACCACCGGCGCCCTGATTTATCGCGGCGAGGCAGGGCGGATCTCCATGTGGGATGTTGCCAGTGAGAAGGTCACGGGCTGGTACAACCTGCGTCCGAGTTGCTGGCTGAGCACCGTGCCCGCGAACGGAATGGTACTGTCGCCCGAAGCCGGCGGCGGTTGCAGTTGCGGCAACTGGCTGGAAACCTCCATCGGATTCGCGCCGGCGCCGAGTTCGGCAACTAAGTAAACGGGGAGCTTTCATGAACTATCCGTCTCGAACCGTTTTCACTCTTCTGGCTCTCATTGCCGCGGTGAGTGCCGCCGCCGAGCCTGCGCGCAGCGCGGATTGGCCGACGTACCGGGCGGACAACCGTCGCAGCGGCGTCACAGCGGAGCTGCTGCGGCTTCCCTTGGCTCCGGCCTGGACTTACACGGCCCCGACCCCGCCTCAGATGGCTTGGACCGGTCCGGCAAAATGGGATTCCTACGCCAACCTCCGCCGGCTTGAATCCATGCGGAACTTCGACGCCGCGTTTTTCGTGACCACGGTCGGAGATTCCGTCTGTTTCGGGTCGTCCGTGGATGATGCCGTTCACTGCCTGGATGTAGAGACCGGCACGGAGAAGTGGGTATTTCCTGCCGGAGGGCCGGTGCGTCTTCCTCCCTCCTGGCACGAGGGTAAAGTCTATTTCGGTTCAGACGACGGGCATGCGTACTGTGTGGACGCCGCCACCGGATCGCTGGTCTGGAAGCGAAAACCTTCGGGGGCGGAGACCCTGATGCTAAGCAACGGGAAGTTGATTTCGCACTGGCCGTGCCGGACGGGAGTGCTGATCCACGACAGTCTCGCCTACTACGGCGCATCGCTGCTGCCGTGGGAAAAGTCCTACCTGTGCGCGGTGGATGCCCGATCGGGTGATGAGGAGGGCTCCGGGTGCTATTGTGTCACGTTCGAGCACCTTACGATGCAAGGGGCGATGCTGGCAACCGAATCCCGGCTTTACCTGCCCCAGGGCCGGCAACGGCCGGAGCTGTTCGATCGAGCCACGGGCCGTTCACTCGGCGGATTTGGCGGCGCCGGCCAGGGCGGAGTCTTCGCCGTCGTGACCCGGACCGGCGAGTTTGTCAGCGGTCGCGGCCAGAACCACGGTTCGGGGGGAGAGCTCCGCGGGTTTGACGCAAATAGCCGGGACTACTTCGTCACGTTTCCCAAAGCCAGGCACATCGTTGTCACAGACGAGGTTGCTTACCTGAATGTCGGTACGGAGATTGGCGGTTTTGACCGGGCCAGGTATATCGAGTTGGCCAAACGCCAGACCCAGCTCCAATCGCGGCGGAAAGCCATCCAGGAGCAGCTCGCAAAACTCCCTGAACCATCGCGCGGTACGGCAGGTGAGAATCTGAAAGAAGAACTCAAGCTAATCGAATCGGAACTGGCCGCGATGCCTCCGAAAATGGCCGCTTGCTACATCTGGAAAACAACGGCCGACTGTCCGCACGATTTGATCCTGGCCGGAAACACGTTGTTTGCCGGAGGTGATGATCGGGTCGTTGCCTTCAACGCAGCCAGTGGGAAAGAGCTTGGATCGGTCCCGGTGACGGGCAGGGCTCACGGATTGGTTGCGGCCAACGGCCGTCTGTTTGCGAGCACGGATCGCGGCACGATCCACTGCTTCAAGGCCGCCGTGGACCAGTAAGAGCCTGTCTCCTTAGAAGAGGAAAGCTGCCATGCCTCCTTTCCCTTCCGGCACCTGGCTGCCCGAGCAGTCTCCACCCTCGCCGTTCAACATCGCCAGAAAGACTCCCACCTGCCCCCTTTATTACTCCCCCGTTTCGGCCGACACTTACACGCTTTTCAGGAGACAGAGCCAAGATGAACAACTTACTTTTGGAACCGCCGCGAGTGGCTGAGGACATCGGGTCTAGCGGCCGGCACTTGGGCCGTCGGTGGACTCGCACCTTCGGTCCTGGCCGCCGGGCCGCAGCAGAGCACGCCCGCCTCGAACGTAGCCACCCATCCCCTTGCGAAGCCCCAAACGCGATTCGCGGGCGGTCAGGGGGCGAGGGGGAAGTGGGCGGCCACGGCCGCCTACTTCCCCCTCGCCT
>JAMOAF010000113.1 GCA_023621895.1 Planctomycetota bacterium | reverse complement strand
GCGATGGCCGCGGTCGCCGCCCTGGTGGTCGCGCCCTGGATTGTCCGCAATTGGCGCGTCCACGGCGAATGGGTCTTCGTCAAATCGACCTTCGGTTATGCCTTCTGGCAGGGAAATAACCCGGCAAGCTGGGGCACCGACAAGGTCCCCCAGCCAAACGCCGAGCGGTTGCGGCTGGCCAACGACGGCACGCCCGCCGGAATCGATCGAGCCCTTTGGGAAGCGCGCCACGAAACCACCTACATCGACGACCTGCTGCTCAAGCCGGGCGGTTACCGCGAGTTGGCCGGATTGACCGAAATCGAGCGGTGCCGCCTGCTCGGCCGCAAGGCCGTCCAGTTCATCCGCTCCAACCCGGACCGCTATGCACGGCTCTGCGCCGATCGGCTCCGCTACTTTCTCCTGTTCGACGAGACGAACCCCAAGGCGGCCAACCGGATATACCGCCTCTCAACGGTCGTCTGGCTCGTCCTCGCCACGGTCGGACTGATGGCCTCCCTGGGACGTTGGCGGTCGTTCTGGCCGACCTACGCCATCTTTGCCGCCGTCACGCTGTTTCACACGTTGGTGATCACGTCGGTCCGATTCCGCATTCCCATCGAGCCGCTCTCCTTCATCTGGCCGGCCGCGGCGCTCGCCCCGCTGCTGGTCCACGCCGTGTCAGGTCCGCGGCTGCGGGTCTATCGGCCGGGCGCGCGGCGCGACGAGGCGCCGGCGCAGAGCCGCTCCAGCGATGATCCCCGCTGGGAGCGGCGCGCTGCCTGAAGAAACCCGCATCCGCTCGGCGCGTTGCGAAAACGCAACGGGCCGGCCGCTCGCCAAGGCGCTCGGCCAGCAGCCGAAGAAAGATCGCAACCGCTTGGCTCGCAGTCAGTTGCGCCATCCGGATCGCCTTGCTGACCGCCCCGCGGCTCGTCTTCTCCGGCCCCTCAACCGGCGCGTTGAGACGATTCCGGCCGAGAACGTGGGCTGCCGCACCCTCCTCCGTCAAGTGGCTCTTCGTGACTGGCATCTCCGACATGCACGCACGCGAACTGGTTGAACTGGCTGCGCTGGTAACCGCTCATGGTCCCGTCCTCGTCAGCGACGGGTGGCCCATCCCGGAGCGGTCGATCGAAGAGTACTGGGCCGCCTCGAAGTCGCGTTTGGATCGGTGGGGCCGGGCGCTGAAGCAAATCTCCGTCCAGCCCGCCGAGCAGGGACCGCTGGCGACCGCCGCCCACGTCACGCTCACCCGTGGCGTGGTGGAAGAGATTTTCAGCGGCGAGATTCTCACTCGGGTGTGGGCCGCCGTCGCCTCCGCTGCCGACCGCAGGCTGGGGGAGGCCGTCGCGGAGCCGATCGCCCGAAGCGTCCTGGTTGGCCACCGCGAGGCGCGGCATCGGGCGCTGACGCTGCTGATCGCCGGCTCGGCGGTTTCACCCGTTCTGGCCGAGAAACTCAGCCGGCTCCTGCGGCACGTGGACCGCTGGACCGACATGCTCGTTGGCTACTTGATGGGCGCGGCCGACGTGGCCGAGTTTGCCGCCGACCCGGACCGGGCCCGCGACTTCGCCGAAGACATCCGCTGCCGCAGCGCCCTGTCCGGCGGGCGCCGCGTCTGGCCGTTGATCCACGCGTCGCTCCGCTCAGGCTTTGGCTCAAGCTTGGGGCCGGCAAGCCCCAACGCCGACCTGAACTCCAGGATTGCCCTGAGCATCCTTGCATGTTTCCCGCCGGGGCTCATCGAGGGGGCCGGCTGCCTGGGCACGCTCTGGCTCGATCGCCTGGCCAACACGGCCGACCAGGCCGAGGGACTTCTCGAAATCCTCACCGGCAATCCGCCAGGCAAATTCTGAACCCCTTTTGGAGTGCGGCGATTCATCGCCGCTTTCCCCTCTTTCTGCCTGCGGCGATTCATCGCCGCTTTTTCCCTCTTTCGGACTGCGGCGATTCATCGCCGCTTTTCCCTCTTCTTTTCAGTACGCCTGTCCATCCCCGCTCCCGCCCCCCCGCGCATCTCGGACAGAGGCTTCCCTTGCCGCGCCCGCCGCCTGTAGCGGTGCATTTTGCGTCTTCGATACGCTATCCTGTGGCTATGCCCGCGAAGCGATGACCGCTTCATGCTTTCGAGATGTAAAGGAGACAGCCGATGCAAAAGAATGTCCGCCGTCGAGAATTCCTCGTTTCCGCCCCGTTGGCTCTCGCCGGGGCGGCAGCCACCGGCTCCGCGCTTGGTTCAGCGCCCCATGCAGAAGACGAACACAAGGGCGCGGTGGTCCGGGAGGCTCCCCGCGACACGCCGATAGTGTACGAGTGTGATGTTTGCGTCGTTGGCGGGAGTTGCACCGGCGTCTTCGCGGCGGTCGCCGCGGCACGGCTCGGTGCAAAAGTGTCCCTGATTGAATTGAACGGCTTTTTCGGCGGTGTAGCCACGGCGAGCCTCGTCAACGTGTGGCATTCACTGAAGGACTTAAGTCGCAAGGAACAGATTATTGGCGGGTTGACGGAGGAGGTGATCGATCGCCTGCGGCTTCGCGATGCGGTCGCGGAGCACGGCGCGAACCACTTTGAACTCAACCCGGAGGTGCTCAAGCTCGAGCTCGACCGCTTGGTCGTTGAGGCCGGGATTCGCCCCTTCCTGCACGCCATGTTCGTGGCGCCCGTGGTCGAGGATGGGCGGATGACCGCCGCGATCATCGAGGATAAGTCGGGGCGGAGGGCGATCCGCGCCCGGCAGTTCATCGACGCCACCGGAGATGCCGACGTGGTCACGCGGATGGGGCTGGAAGTCTACAAGCGCGACAACGTGCAGCCGCCGACCTACGTATGCATCTTGCAGAATCTGAAAGCCCTGGCGCGCGAACATAAGGGTTTTAACATCAACAAAGTCATCTTCGACACCCAATACAAGCAGGCCATCCGGCAAGGCTTCTCCTGGACGGCCAACATTCCGGGCCTGGATAACCACCAGATGCTCTCCGGAACGCGCGTGTTCGGGGCCGATTGCAGCGATGCCGATCAGCTCACCGAGGCGTGTTTGGAGGGGCGCCGGCAAGTGCAATCGATCTGTGACCTCCTCCGCGAGCATTTCCTCGGAGGTCGCGGCGTGCCGCTTGCCTGGTTGCCGGCGAAGATCGGCATTCGCGAGACGCGCCACGCCCGCTGCCTGCATACGCTGACCGCCGAGGAGCTTCTCACCGGGCACCGGTTCAAAGATGCGATTGGCAACGGGACCTACCCGATCGACGTCCACCAGGCCGGTGGCGCGGGCATCCGTTGGGGCCACCTGCCAAAGGACGTGCCGTTCTACCAAATCCC
>JAMOAF010000738.1 GCA_023621895.1 Planctomycetota bacterium | reverse complement strand
TTCCGTTTCGCTTGAGACCTATTCGCGCGGAGAGCCTGTTGGCGACCTCGCGGCAGGTTGATCTCTTCCGCCACGGTCTTGACGACGAGCTCGTGATGTTGCGTCAGCCATCCACGAAGGGACCCTGAGTGAGCCGCGATTTCGCGGGCGAGCGTTGTGGCCAGGTCGTCGGCCGCAGCCAGCATCTGCAATTCTTCTTCAGTCGATCTGTTCAAACGTCCCGCCCACCGTTTCCATGCTCGCCTTCTTCATCCGGTTCCAGACGCTGGTCTCGAACAGCCCCACGCGCGTCTTCTCCAGGTCGGTCTGCGCCGCCTCCTTCGCCTCGTTCATCAGCTTGCCGAATTCGAGCATTCGCTCTCTCGTGCCGAGTCTCTTCCAGGCGATCGCCGGAGTCTGGTATCCGTAGTAGGTGGCCGGGCTGGTCGCGTAGGTTGCCGGATCGCAATACGCCCGCTCGATCGCATCATACAGCCGCCGCATCGGCTCGGCCGCCGCGCCGTAGAAGAGAGGGAAGAACTCGTCGATCAACTTGTTTCCGTCGAGCGCCGGGTCGTCGGCCAGCTTGTAGGCGAGGTACAGCTCCAGAAGCGTGACGATCGGGGCCCGGCCGGCATCGCCTTCCTGCCGCCCCTGGTGGGAAAAATACGCCGGCTCGGCGAAAATGCCCTTGAAACCGCGGCGGTGATAGTCCTCCATCTGCCTGACCAGGTGATGCGCCATGAAGCCCGGGAAGAGCGGATCGGCGGGCCCCGGACGGTGAAAATACAGCCAGAGATACTTGGGACGCTGCGTCGACTCCTCGTCCCACTTGTCCAGCAGCCCCTTGACCGCACGGTCCATGGCGGGAACAGGCCGCAACGCGGCGTGAATGCAGAAGGTGACGGCCACGTTCCGCTCCAGCGGCTCGCGGGTGGGCGGATAGTAGGTCTGGTGATAGGCGGCGATGCTCAGGTACTTGCCGGGATGGGTCTGGGCGACTCCCCGCGCGACCTTGTTCACGAACCCGAAAATGTAGTCGCTGGCCGTGTCGTTCCAAAAGAACGGATCGTCACGCCACTGCTTGCACGGCGGCTCGGCGTGCAGGACGGCCTGGCATTCCGGGCACCGGCAGAACTTGTCCTGCCCGCTGGAGTCCATCGGCACGAGGGAGAAGAAATCCCCGGCCCCAACCTCGCTCGGTCCCAGCTTGCCCGTGTCAAAGAACGACCGCGCGCGCTGGGTGACGTGCTCGATGAACCCGGCGTCGGAGTAGCACATGTTGGGAAAGTAACGCAGGCACTGCCGGCCCAGGACGCCGAGATTCTTGCGCATTTCCGCGGGCATGTCCTGGTCATAGCCCTTGGCGAACCACTCCGGATGGCTCTTCAGATACTGGTTATAGTAGCCGTAGAAGGCGTGATTGCAGGCGTAGGCCTGGACGCCGGCCAGTCGCTGGCGATGAACGAACAGCCGGCCTTCGCGTTCCGCCAGGCGAGGCCCCGGCACGTCGCTCAAGCTCGCCGGCACATCCGCGGCACGATACAGCTCGCGGTACTTCATGGCCGGGGCGCGGCGCACATCCTGGCCGTTGACGGAAAGCGTCCTTGTCCGCGGGCAGACCAGCCCCACGTCCGTGGGCAGATACCAGCGGACGCCGCAGAAACGCTCCAGGAAATCGTAAACCGCATAGCACGTAGCCTGGTCGTCGAACCGCCCGGGAAAGGTGGCGGGATCGGCATAGTCCAGCGCCTGCTTGTCGTCCTCCTTGTCGCGGCCGATGAGCACCAGCGTGTCGGGCAGGAACCGGATCAGGTACTCCTGGGGCTTAAGCTGCTCGTTCCGCAGGCCAAGCTCTTCGGTGGCGCGGCTTGCCCCGACGAGAATCCGCCGCCCGGCGGCGGCCTGTTGGTCGTCCACGATCGGCAACGTGGCGCCGGTGATCTTCTCGATGTGGCAGTTCAACTCAAGCGCCGCAAGCTGAGCCGCCCGCGAGGGCGCCTTGTCGAGGACGATCGTCGCTTGTGGCACTCCGTCGCGCACCAGCTCGAACGGCCCACCGAGGCCTGGGGAAGCCAGCCAACCTGATGACAAGGCGGCAGCCACGAAGAGCCGCCACGGCCAGAACGACGTGCCCATGATGTCTCCTTTTGGCAGTCAAAGAGTCTTCGTGCCGGTTGCGCAGCCGTGCGGTGTGCTTAACGGCGCCCGGTCTGCATAACCATCATCCCGTTGCATTGCGGCCCGCAGCCTCTGTCAAACCTTGATGAACGTCTTGGTGCGGTACATCCACAACATGATCAGCCAAATCACGGCGAAGGCGGCCAGTGCTTCGACGAAGTTGCTCCACGGCCCCGGACCGATCCAACCGCAGACGCCGTCGTTGACGCCGGCATAGTGATTGGTGGTCCA
>JAMOAF010000648.1 GCA_023621895.1 Planctomycetota bacterium | reverse complement strand
AATGCCTCGCGTGCCTCATCGGAGGCAAGAACCAGGTCTTCACCGAAACGCGATTCACGCAATCGAACATCGAGCGATTCGATCCGGCCGGCGAGGCGAACGAGGCTCTCGAAGAGAGGAACGAACTGGGTGGATCGCAATGCCAGGGCATCGATTCGAGCAATCGCCTCGAGCCGCCGCGCTTTCATCCGGGTAAACGCCGCCCGAGCGGCTGCCTTCGATGCCGATCCGCCCAGCGCCACGGCGGCGTCCTGCTGATTCTGGTCGGCGAGCCGGCCAGTCCGCGCAGCGCTGTCCGCCAGCCGTTTACGAACCAGCCTGGCCGGGGCCGGCCGGTGCCTCGAGATGTTCACAACCTGGTCAACCCGCAAACTGCGAACGCAGGCTTCATTCAAACGCCTCGCGAGCCGGCGTAGAACGTAGTCGTTGGCAAGCAGGGTGCGCTGAAACCGGTTGCGAAGCGTGTCAAGCCGCCTGGTTACCCAAATCTCCTCCCTTCGCGACATCAACGGCAGCGCGTTGACTTCCCTCAGGTAGATTGCGACAGTGTCAGGAGGTTTCAGTTCCATCGATCGAGCCCCTGCGGTCCGGCCGCAAGAGAGGGTAAAACGACACGTCTTGTGGTAGCCCGAGGAAGGGAACCACGAATGAGGAGATGGCGCAAGTGCAACCTCGATGAGACGAAAGCAGCGGCAGCACGGGCTTTCGGCCCGGCACCGCCCTCTTATGGATAGATGCCGCCCAGAGAGTTTTCTTCCGGCAGGCAACCGTTCGTGTGCGCTGACGGCTGACCGCCGGAGGCTGGGGTTGCCCGAACGGGTGACGTAACCTACCCCGCATGTCATACTATGCGCCTCTGACGGCCACCACCGCAGGCAATCCCCACAGACGATTCGCAAAGGAGCATCGATGCGTGCCGCGTTTCTCTCGTGCCTTCCCTTGGTATTACTCCTCATGGCCGCGAGCCTGGCTGACGACTGGCCGCAGTGGCTCGGAACAAATCGCGACAGCGTCTGGCGCGAAGACGGCATCGTCGAGCGATTTCCCGACGAGGGCCTGCGGGCGGCGTGGCGGACGCCGGTCGGCATCGGCTACGCGGGGCCGGCCGTGCAAGGCGGGCGCGTGTACTTGATGGACTACATCCGCCAGACCGGGGAAATCAAGAATAATCCGTCCGCCAAGGACACCCTCACCGGCCAAGAGCGGATACTCTGCCTCGATGCCGGGACGGGGGCCGTGCTTTGGACCCACAAGTACGACCGTCCCTACCACTTTTCCTTTGCCGGCGGACCGCGATGCACCCCGACCGTCGCGGGCAACAAGGTCTACGCGCTCGGCGCCGAAGGAAACCTCTGGTGCCTCGACGCCGAGACGGGACGGGTCGTCTGGAACGCTGATTTCGTGAAGGATTTCGGCGCCGCAACTCCCTTGTGGGGCGTCGCGAGTCATCCGCTCGTCGACGGCGATCTGCTCCTTTGCGTGGTGGGCGGGAAGGGCTCGGTTGCCGTCGCTTTCGAGAAAGACACGGGCCGCAAGGTCTGGAGCGCCTTGTCGGCCAGCGAGCAGGGATACTGCCCGCCGACGATCATCGAGCATGGAGGCGCCCGCCAGCTTCTGATCTGGCACGGCGATTCGCTCAACAGTCTGAACCCTCGGACGGGCGCGCTCTATTGGTCGCTGCCGGTCAAACCGCGTTTCGGCATGGCCATCGCCGCCCCGCGAAAGCTCGGATCGCGCCTGTTCGCCTCGGCTTACGGCGAAGCCGCGATGTTGGCGCTCGGTGATTCGTCGCCGGGCGCGAACATTCTCTGGCGAGCCCAGCCGGCCGACGGGCTGTTTTCGGCCAATTGCACGCCACTGTTTGAAGGAGACACGATCTACGGCTGCGATGTCGAAACCGGCGCGCTGATGGCGGTGCGGAGCAGCGACGGCAAGCGGCTCTGGCAGACCCTTGTCCCGACCAGCGGGGGCCAGCGCCGCGATCGCTATGCCACGGCCTTCCTGGTCAAGCACGGGAATCGGTTTGTCCTTCTCAGCGAGACGGGCGATCTGATCCTGGCCAACCTGTCGCCCGAAGGGTACGAGGAGATCAGCCGCGCCCACTTGCTCGACCCGACGAACCAGACGTTCGGCCGGCCCGTGGTGTGGAGCCATCCGGCTTTTGCTAGTCGCTGCGTTTATGCGCGCAACGACAAGGAACTTGTCTGCGTGAGCCTGGAAAAGGCTCGGTAGACCGGAATTCATTCCGTTTGCCGTAGAACGGGTCTCCCGGCCCGTTGAAGCTCCCTGCGCTCGGCGCGTTGCGATTGTTGGACGGGTTACTAACCTGTTCGTAGAACGGGTCTCCCGGCCCGTTGAAGCTCCCTGCGCTCGGCGCGTTGCGATTGTAGACG
>JAMOAF010000075.1 GCA_023621895.1 Planctomycetota bacterium | reverse complement strand
CCCCGCGCTTCGTTTGTCATTCAGATAGCCGCGTGGGCTTGCCCCGCGCTTCGTTTGTCATTCAGATAGCCGCGTGGGCTTGCCCCGCGCTTCGTTTGTCATTCAGATAGCCGCCTTTTCCACGAATCACGCAGATCGATTTAGAATCAAACGTGGGCCCCGTGGGGCGTGCCGGCGAGGCCGACGGACTTGGGTGAGGCGCGAGCAGATAGGAGGTTCCCAAGCTGGAGCTTGGGAACCAGGAGTGGGCTGGAGATTGGGAATGAGCAAAGAGGAGGTTCCCAAGCTGGAGCTTGGGAACCAGGACCCGAATCCTGGAGAAAACGAATGAGAGTGTTGAACGTTCGACTGGCGTTGTTGTTGGCCCTTGCCATGGCGTGCCCGCCCGAGGCTTTGCCGCAGACGCGGGATCGGGCGGCGGTGGCCCCGGAGGACACGTGGAAGCTCGAAGACATCTATCCTTCCGACGCGGCGTGGGTCGAGGCCAAGGAGAGACTCGCCGGGCGGCTGGACGAAGTGCTCGCCTTCAAGGGCGCGCTGGCCGGCTCGCCCGAAAAGCTCTTGGCGTGCCTGGAGCTGAATAGCCAGATTGATAAGGAGCTGTCGCGCCTCGGCTGCTATGCCTCGATGAAGTCGGATCAGGACACGCGCGATTCGAAATACCAGGGGATGCAACAGGCGATCCGCCAGCTTGCCACGGACTACGGCGCGAAGGCCTCGTTCCTCGCCCCCGAGGTGGCCTCGCTGGAGCGGGCGACGGTCAAGGACTTCATCGCCCGCGTGCCGGCCCTGGCGGCCTACTCGATGTATCTCGATGATATTCTCCGCACCAAGGCCCACCGGCTTTCGGCCGGCGAGGAGAAGATCCTGGCCGAAGCCGGCATGTTGGCCTCCGCGCCGCGGTCGATCTTCATGATCTTCAGCAATGCCGAGATGCCCTTCCCTGAAGTCACGCTCTCCGAGGGCGTCAAGGTCACGTTGAACCAGGCCGGCTTCACGCGATACCGGTCCGCGCCGGTCCGCTCCGACCGCCAGGCCGTGTTCAGAGGCTTCCTCTCCACCTTCGATAAGTTCCGGCAGACCTTCGGCGCCCAGTTGGCCGCCCAGGTGAGCAAGGACAGGTTCTTCGCCCGAGCAAGGAATTACGAGTCTTCGCTGCATCGGGCGCTCGACGGCGACAATATCCCGATCGCGGTTTACCGCGCCCTGGTCGACAACGTCAATCGCCACCTGCCGTCGTTCCACCGCTATCTGCGGCTCAAACAGCGGATGCTCGGCGTCGACCAGCTCGAGTATTCCGACCTCTACGCGCCGGTCGTGGCGGAAGTCGACCTGGAGTATTCCTACGAACAGGCCAGGCAACTCGTGCTCGACGCGCTCGCGCCCCTGGGCAAGGGCTACACGGACCTGGTCGAGCGGGCCTACAACGAGCGATGGATCGACGTCTACCCCACGCCCGGCAAGCGTTCCGGCGCGTATTCCAACGGCGGCTGCTACGATGTCCATCCTTACATCCTGCTGAACTACAACGGCCGCTACGACGACGTGAGCACGCTGGCGCATGAACTGGGCCACGCCATGCACAGCCACTACTCCAACGCGGCACAACCGTATCCGACGGCCGGCTATGCGACGTTCGTGGCCGAGGTCGCCTCGACGCTCAACGAGGCCCTGCTCAACCACAAAATGCTCAAGGAGATCGGCGACGACAAGCTGCGGCTGGCACTGCTGATGAACTACCTCGACGGGCTGAAGGGGACCGTCTTTCGCCAGACCCAGTTCGCCGAGTTCGAGTTGGCGATCCACGAGCGGGCGGAAGCCGGCGATTCGCTCACCGGCGATTCGCTCACGAAAATCTATGGCGACATCCTCCGCCGCCACTACGGCCACGCGGAGGGCGTCTGCAACGTGCCCGACGCGTGCCTCATCGAGTGGGCCTACGTCCCTCACTTCTACCTGAATTTCTATGTCTACCAGTATGCAACCTCGTTCACCGCCTCGACGTCGCTTGCGGAAAAAATCCTCGGCGGCGAGCCGGACGCGGTGCCCAAGACGATCGAGTTCCTCTCGGCCGGCGGCTCCGACTACCCCGTCGAAATCCTCAAACGGGCGGGCGTCGACATGCTCACCAGCGAGCCCTTCGATCGCACCATCGCCGCGATGAACCGCACGATGGACCAAATCGAAGAAATCCTCGCACGCCGGTAGGGAGTAGGGTGGTCGAGAGCGAACTAGCCCGCCGCGACGGCCGCCCAACGGGCGGTAGGGTGGTGCAGAGCGGACCAGCCCGCTGCGGTCTGACCCGCCGCGAGCGCCACCGGCGAACCGAGCAAGCCCACACAGCCAAACCGGCAGCGCCGCCCCACCGAGGGCCGACCACAAGACGATACAACGGGCCTGGAGACCCGTCCTACGGGGGGCGGTAGAGTGGTGCAGAGCGGACCAGCCCGCTGCGGTCTGACCCGCCGTAACCGCCACCGGCGAACCGAGCAAGCCCACACAGCCAAACCGGCAGCGCCGCCCCACCAATGGCGGACCACAAGACGATACAACGGGCCTGGAGACCCGTCCTACGGAAGAC
>JAMOAF010000725.1 GCA_023621895.1 Planctomycetota bacterium | reverse complement strand
CAACTTCAACCTGGGAGAGCGAAGCTTTGTGCGCTGCCGGTCGCTTGTTTCAGTGCGTAAGCATAGGAACAAATCTTGGCTTCTGCCATAGGAGAGCGCGCGATGGTCAAGAATACACTGATTGCCTGCGTAAAGTCTGGGATGCCACGGGAACATGCACTCTGTTTCAAGAATGTGGCAGATAGCACGCATTGTGTTATCTGCTGTCGTTCGGTGGGCCGGTATGCCACGGGACTGATCCTCGAGAATTACGCATCGAAGGGATTCCACGTAAAAGCAAAGTCGTGCAACTGGGGGCCCATGGCGGGCTTCGTCTGTAGCGATCCCCGCTTTACCAAGCGAGGCGGGAGCCGCGAGGCTCGAGAGAGACAGCGCGCGGACGTTCACGCCGCGATCTTCAAGGAGCATGCAGGAGAAATCCAAGTCTATCTCACGGATAGCCGTCGCAAGACACTGGAAACCATGGGCTGCATTGGCCGCACGGGCGGCACGATCAACGAAATGGTCTATTCCGCAACGTCGCCGGATGGCAAGACCATGTCCTTCGTACTCCGACGGGAAATGGATGGTCCGGGCGCGCGAGGACTTCAATTGTGGGCAGTCTTTTACCAGGCCGGCGAAGTAGCTCTTCCAGCCGCGCCTCAGGCACCGAGTCGGCCCACCGAGGGCAAGCTACTGCCCGTCATGGCCCTGGTGGACCCGCAATGTTCTGCCGCCGTGCGCGACACCTACCGCGCCGCCATGACGGGGGATTACGATCTGTGGGCCGTTTTTCCGCCGGCCGCGCAGTTTCAGCCCCGTGGCTTGGACGAGCGGTTGGTGCCCCAATCCAATCGGTTTGTCCTGCCCATCAGCCGGTTCGTGCAATACGAACACCGGCACATGGGCAACGTCACCGGCCGCGTGGTTCTTGTCAAGAATCGGCTCAACTCTGCCATCCGCGCCGCCGGCTATACAGGGGGAGAGATGGTACATCACAGCGACGAGGCTGGGCGGCCGCTGATCGTGGAGGTTGAATTGAGCTTCATCGCGTTCATTCCCAACAAGATGGGGCAAGCTCGTTTCGTTGATACCCTATCGGACTTGAAAGATTTCATGCGAGAAGTTGTCCGGGATTACTACATTACGTTGAATCCCGGCTGGGGACGGCAACTGGGATTCACCTCCACTCCGGCCGGCAACTGGGAAGTGTAGGCAATCATTCAACAGGCTGCGAAATCGGCTGGGACACTGGCATCGAAGCCGCGTGGATACGACAGTTGCCGGTAAAGAAGGGCTGACCCTCCGGCCTTCTATCGCCGCGCCCAGGGACCTGCTATACTTCCCCCCTGGGAGGGACTGAATCTGCGGAGCGTCGGGTCAGCCGTCTTGCCAGTGTCGCACTTGCGTCGGTCCCGGTCCAACCGCCCCTTTTTTTAACACCAGGAGATCCACCATGGCAGATCACATTAAGGTAAATCATGCAGCCAACCGGTCGCGGCGCGACTTTCTCAAGGCGTCGGCCGCCGCCGCGATCGGCAGCCTGGCGATCGCCCCCCGGGTGCATGCCGCGGGCGACGACGTCCTCCGCGTCGGGCTGGTCGGTTGCGGGGGGCGGGGGTGCGGCGCCGCCGTCAACGCCCTGAACGCCGATCCCCACGCCAAGCTCGTCGCCATGGCCGACCTGTTTGACGACAAGGTGCAAAACGGCCGGAAAATGATCGGCAAGGCGAAGCCCGACCAGACCGACGTCAGGGACGATCACTGCTTCGTCGGCTTCGACGGCTACAAGAACGTCCTGGCCGCGGACATCGACGTCGTGCTGATCGCCACGGCCTCGCGATTCCATCCCGAGTACTTCGCCGCAGCCGTCGAGGCGGGCAAGCACGTGTTCCTGGAAAAACCCCATTTCATCGACGCCCCCGGAATGCACTCGGTCGACGCGACGTGCAAGAAGGCCGAGGAGAAGGGGCTCTGCGTGATGTCGGGGCTCTGCTGGCGGTATGACCGCGGCGTCCAGGAGACCGTCAAGCGGATTCTCGACGGCGCGATCGGCAAGATCGTGGCCATCCAGGAATGCTACCTCCGCACCCCCTACCGGTTGATGACCCGGCCCGAAGGGCTTACGGAACTCCAGTGGCAACTGAGGAACTGGTATCATTTCAACTGGCTCTCGGGCGACGACGTCCTCCAGTCGCTCGTCCACAACCTCGACAAGACAAGCTGGGTGACCGGCGAGCGGTCGCCCGTCAGCGCGTTTGCCGTCGGCGGCCGGTCGCAGTGCGTCGAGCCGCATTTCGGCGACCAGTTCGACCACACGGCGATCTGCTACGAATACGACGATGGCCTGCGGGTCTACGGTTTCAGCCGGGCGCAGGCCGGCGTCTGGAACGAGACGAGCGATAACATCCTCGGCACCAAGGGCCGCTGCAATCTGCTGAAAAACCGCATCGAGGGCGAGACGAACTGGCAGTACGAGGGCCCGACCACCAGCATGTACGACGAAGAGCACGTCGCCCTCTTCCAAACCATCCGCGCCGGCAAGCCGCTCAGCTGCCGGCAGTATATGATCAACAGCACGATGCTCGGGCTGCTCGGGCGGATGACCGGCTACACGGGCAAGAAGATCACCTGGGAAGAGGCGATCAACAGCAAGGAAGTCCTCGGCCCCGCCCGGCTCGACTGGGACACCCAACCGGCGGTCCTGCCGCGGGCCGACGGCACCTACCCGTGCCCGATTCCGGGCATCACGCCCTTCGCTTGAAAACGAGCGGCCATTGACGCTTCCGACCGCCGCCGGGAAAATGAGGGTGTCCGGCCCGCTGGCCCCCATTTTCCCGTGCGGAGGTCGCCATGTCTCCCAATCCGCTGCGCAGCATCCCGTCAGTGAACGAATTGCTGGAGAATCCCGTCCTCAAGGGCCTCGTGGACCGGATCAGCCACAACACGGTGGTCAACTCGGTCCGCACGGTCCTCGATGAAGTCCGCCTGGAGCTTCAGACTTCCGCCGCCGAGCACACCCTGCCGAGCGTCTCCGAGCTGGCCGATCGGATCGCCCGGCGAGTGCTTGAAACCGACGAGCGGTCGCTCCGCCCGGTGATCAATGCGACCGGCATCGTCCTGCACTCTTGGCTGGGCCGGACGATCCTGGCCGAAAGCGCCGTGGCGGCGATGGCCGCGGCGGCCGGCGACTATGCAAGCGTCGAACTCGACCTGGTTTCCGGAAAGCACCGGCGGCGGAACCATGCCGTCGAGGGCCTGCTCAAGGAGTTGACCGGGGCCGAAGCGGCGATTGTCTTGAACAACAACGCCGGAGCGACGCTGGCCGCCCTGGCCGCCCTGGCCGCGGGACGCGAGGTGGTCGTCTCCCGCCGGCATCTGATCGAAATCGGCTGTAGCTACCGCCTGGCCGAGACCGTTGCCGCGTCGGGCGCGGTCCTCCGCGAAATCGGCTCGGTAAACCGGACGACAATCGGCGATTACGCCGACGCGATCGGCGAGCGGACCGCGGCCCTGCTCCTGGTCCAGCCGGGCAATTTCACGCTCGCCGGCTCGACCGGCGGCGTTGCGCCCGCGGAAGTGATCGACCTGGCGCACAGGAAGAAGGTCCCGCTGATTCACGATCTCGGGGCCGGGGCGCTTGTCGATTTTTCCCAGTTCGGGCTGATCGAGGAGCCGCTCGTGCCGCGGTGTGTCGCCGCCGGGGCCGACGTGGTACTGTTCAGCGGCGACAAGCTGATCGGCGGGCCCCAGTCGGGCATCGTCGTCGGCCGCCGCGACCTGGTCGCAAAGATCGAGAAGCACCCGCTGGCCCGGGCGCTGCGGGTCAATTCCCCGACGCTTGCCGCGCTCGTGGCCACGCTGCGGCTCTATCGCGAGCCGGAGAAGGCCTTGCGGGAGATTCCGCTCCTGGCGCTACTTGGCACGTCGCTGGAAAACCTGCAAAATCGCGCCGCCCGGCTGGCCCCGCAGATCGAGGCCGCCTCGGTGGTCAGAAAAACCGAGGTGCTCGACGACGCCGCGTACCTGGCCGGCGACGCGGTTCCCTCCCGGCGGCTGGCCACCGCCTCGATCGCCGTCGAGCCGGAAGGCCTTTCGGCCGATCGCCTGGCCGGCCTCTTGCGCGCGGGCAAGACGCCCGTCGTCGCCGCGGTGCGGGAAGACCGCCTGGTGATCGATCTTCGCAGCGTGCTGCCGCGGCAGGACATCCAGCTTGTCGAAGCTTTCGAGGCGATCTCGGCGAAGACGGAGGATTCGCCGCAAGCGATCTGAGGATTTTCCCGCAGCGGGATACTCTGCCGGCGCCGCCCGTGTCGAACGAGCTGCCAGGTTCTTGCAGGTGAGAATCCTCGCCTCGCTCGCTGACTGTCACCTCGTTCCCAAGCTCCAGCTTGGGAACGCTGGCTTGAATCCGGCACCGCCCGCCTCGCCTCGTTCCCAAGCTCCAGCTTGGGAACGCTGGCTTGAATGCGGCACCGCCCGCCTCACCTCGTTCCCAAGCTCCAGCTTGGGAACGCTGGCTTGAATCCGGCACCGCCCGCAAGCGATTTTCCTCCCCAGAATCCCGCCGGCTTGCCCGGCGGATCGTTCGGCTTCCCACTACATCAGCGCCCCGGCCCCTCTCCCAGAATCCCGCCGGCTTGCCCGGCGGATCGTTCGGCTTCCCACTACATCACCGCCCCGGGCCCCTCCCCAGAATCCCGCCGGCTTGCCCGGCGGATCGTTCGGCTTCCCACTACATCACCGGCTGGGCCTCTGCCAACCGCCCGCCTCACGCCATGAACGGCGACTCGCCCTGCTGCTGGAAGGGCGAACTGCCCTGCGGCACGAACGGGCTGGCTGCCACGGCATAGCGATCGGCGATCGTTGGCTGGCCGCTCGCCGAAAGGTAGATCACGATCTTCAGAATCAGCAGGTAAGGCGCCGCGGCGAACAGTCCGAGGCCGCAGGTAACCAGCACGGACACGTAGGCCAAGACACCGGTGACAATCCAGATCCCCATCACAAGGAGCTTGTTGCCGGCCATGATTTTCGCGGAGAGCGACATGGCCTGAAGCACGCCGAGCTGGCGATCGATGACGAGCAACTGGGCCTGCGAGAGCATCATGAGGAAGATCACGCCCGGGACGACCAGAAGCAGCGCGCCGCCGAAGACAACCAGCCCGGTCAGGAGGAAGCAGCCGATCACCGGCAGAAGCCGCGGGCCGCCGGCGAAGACCAGCCCGTAGCGCGGCTGCTCGCCGCGGGCCACCCCGAGCGCGAACAGTTGCAGGCCGATGTTGAGCCAAAGCGAGAGCAGCGCGGCGCCGAACTGGGCAACCTGGGCCAGGATTCTGGCGGCATCGCGGTCCTGGATGGCGATGCCAATCCCCGCGGCGATCGAAACCATGATGAAATAGCCGGCGAAATAGACCAGGAGCATCAGCAGGATCGCTCCGAGAACGACCAGCCAGGAGTCGCTGAACACGGCCCATGCCCGCGAGAACGTCTCGCCGAAGCCGATCCGTGTGGGGCGAATTTCACCGGCCGGCACCGCCCAGGCCTGCGCGGCGGGAAATGCGGCGGGCGACTGGTAGGGGTTTTCGGCCGCACTGGAGGGGCCGAAAGGGCTGGAAGGGGTGTCTTGCCATTCATGGATCATCTCGGGCTTGGGGGCGGCCTCTCCCGGGATCGGCATCACCGCGCCGCATTCGGGGCACTTCGCCTGCTTGCCCGCGGTGTCGTCGCCGGTTCGCAACAGCTTGCCGCACTGGAGACAGCGGAATTCGATCGGCATGGGGTCTCAACGTGAAGTTGCCTCGTCGGACGTTGCTTGAAACGCGGGGATTCCGGCCAGTTGTCTCCTGCCCCTCGCCCGGCGCCACGGGGGCCGGCCGCCAGCGCCGCCGGCCGGGGCGGCGCTTCCGGAAGATAGCACAGGACAGGGGCCGTAGCCAGACTGGCGCAAGGGGGAATCCGCTCTGTTTGAGTGGAATCGGGTAGCTGCCGCCCTACCGGGCCGTTCCGGGGGTTGGTAGGCTGAATCCTGCGACCTTTCGCGGCGCCGAGCGCCATTTGAGTGAGCGTGGCGCGAATGGCTCTGTTTCCCTTTCCCTCCTGGCGCCGCCGGTGCGACCGGAACTCGTTCTCCAACAGCATCGCCTGACAGCCGCCGGATCGTCTGCTATTTATTATGCTTTCGCCGCAGGATATTCTTGGGCCGCAAGGCCGCATCGCCGCCAGAATGAAGCACTACGAGCATCGCCCCGAGCAGTTGGCGATGGCCGAGGCGGTCGATCGTGCGATTCGCGGCGGCCACCATCTGCTCGTCGAGGCGGGGACCGGCGTGGGCAAGAGCTTCGCCTACCTCGTGCCGGCGATCCTGGCGGCCGCCGGTCCCAAGGCGGACGGGAAAAAGACAAAGGTCGTCGTCTCGACCCACACGATCAGCCTCCAGGAGCAGTTGATCACCAAGGATATCCCCTTGTTGAACAGCCTCCTGCCGCTCGAATTCACCGCCGTGCTGGTGAAAGGCCGCGGCAACTATCTGAGCCTCCGCCGGCTGCACAACGCGCACTCCCGGGCATCCGGGCTGTTCGCCTCGACGGAGGAGTTCGAGCAGCTCCGCCGGATCACCGACTGGGCTCGTGACACGGGCGACGGCTCACTGGCCGACTTGCCGTTTCGGCCCATCCCCGGCGTTTGGGATGAAGTGGCGAGCGACTCGGGCAACTGCATGGGGCGGAACTGCCCGCACAACAAGGACTGCTTCTACTTCAAAGCCCGGCGGCGGATGCTCAACGCCCAGATTCTGATTGTCAACCATGCCCTCCTTTGCAGCGATCTGAATCTCCGCCGCCAGGGGGTGAGCATCCTGCCGGAATACAACGTGCTGATCGTCGACGAGGCCCACAACCTCGAAGCGGTGGCTGGAGACCACCTGGGGATCGGCGTGACCAGCGGGCAGGTGGACTATGTCTTGAACCGCCTCTACAACGACCGCACCAACAAGGGGTTGCTGGTGGGGAAATCGACGGCCGAGGCCCAGCGTCTCGTCGCCGACTGCCGCGACAGGGCGTCGGAGTTCTTCGAGTCGGTCGACGCCTGGCTTCACAACCACGCGGGGAGCAACGGCCGGGTGCGGGCGCCCGGCGTCGTGGCCAATCCCTTGAGCGAGGGGCTGTCGAATCTTGCCCGGAGCGTGAGGAAGGTTGCTGACGGGATCAAGGAGCCGGACCAGCGCCAGGATTTTGTGGCGGCCGGCGAGCGGCTCAACGGCTTGGCCCAATTGGTCGAGGACTGGCGGCTCCAGCGGATGCCGGAGGCGGTCTATTGGATCGAGCGGTCGTTTTACCGCCGGCGTTTGCGCGTGAAATTGGCGGCGGCGCCGATCGACGTGGGGCCCGTGCTTCGCGAGGCTCTTTTCGACGAAGTGCCGACCGTGGTTCTGACCAGTGCGACGCTGGCCACCGGCACGGGGTCGTTCGACTTTTTCAAATCGCGGATCGGCCTGACCAAGGCAGAAACGCTCTGCCTCGGCAGCCCCTTCGACTACCGCGAGCAGGCCGAGCTGGTGCTGGTCGACGCCATGCCCGACCCGGCCTCCGCATCGCGAGACTACGAGCGCAAGGTGGTGGAGATGATCCGCCGCTACGTGGCGCGGACCGACGGCCGGGCCTTCGTCTTGTTCACCAGCTACGAAATGATGCGCCGCATCACGGAGGCCCTTGTACCCTGGCTGGCCGAAAACGACCTGGCCCTGTTCTCCCAGTCGGAGGGGATGCCCCGCAGCCAGATGCTCGAACGGTTCAAGCAGAATCCGCGTTCGGTCTTGTTCGGGACCGATAGCTTCTGGCAGGGAGTGGACGTGCCGGGCGACGCGCTCCGCAACGTGATCATCACCCGGCTCCCCTTCAGCGTGCCCGACCACCCCCTCACGGAAGCGCGGATCGAAGCGATTCGAGCCCGCGGGGGGAACCCGTTCCACGATTTTCAGGTCCCTTCGGCGATCATCAAGCTCAAGCAGGGCTTCGGGCGGCTGATCCGGACGCGGAAAGACCAGGGGATGGTCGTGATCCTGGACCCCCGGGTGCGATCGAAGCCCTACGGCCGGATGTTCTTGAAATCGCTGCCGGATTGCCGGGTGGTTGTGGAGCGGGCCGATTGACCGGGCCTCGGGATGGGTCAGGGAAGCTCGGGGCGGGCCCTGTTGGCCTCAAGTCCGCGTGCTTGCTGGCCAAGGTCCCCTCTTGTGGGTTATTTGCGAACGCGTTTTCGTGACGAACATCGGTTATGTTGCCATTCGGACTGGCAAGCCGCGTGTTGGAAATCCAGGAACCGTTGACCAGACCGTTGACCACGGGGCCTGCTGAACTTACAGTAAGGCTTTACTGTAGTATTAGGGTAAGCTGCGCCCTGGACGAGTGTTTCCGCGGAGGAATTGAGCCGGACGCCGTCTCTGGCGGGGCCAGTCTTGGCTCCGCGGAGCAACTCGTGTTTTGTGGGTGCGTGGCAGTAGGAGCAGGGCAAGAGAGGCTCGCCGGGACAGCCACATCCATTGCGCGATCTCCGGTGCGGACGCACCGGGGACATGCCTTCGCGCGGAAGATGGTCGGCGGCAGGCTTCTGGCAGGGAGCCGGTGTTGCTGCGTCTCCTGCCGAGACAACTGCCATCGGAGCGCGGCGGAGATGCTCGCCAAGCGGATTATTCCTTGCCTCGATGTGAACCGGGGCAGGGTTGTCAAGGGAACCAACTTCGTCAACCTTCGCGACGCGGGCGACCCGGTTGAGGTCGCCGAGCGTTACGAGCGCGAAGGGGCGGATGAACTGGTGTTTCTTGACATTACGGCGAGCCACGAAGGCCGCGATATCATCCTCGACGTGGTGCGGCGAACCGCCGAGGTGGTGTTCATGCCGCTGACCGTCGGCGGCGGCATCCGGAGCCTGGAGGATATTCGCGCGCTGCTCCGTGCGGGCAGCGACAAAGTGTCGATCAACTCGGCCGCTTGCCGCGATCCGGAGTTTGTCCGCCGGGCGGCGCGGCGGTTTGGAAGCCAGTGCATCGTGGTTAACATCGATCCGAAACGCGTGCGGAAGGACGGCGACGAATTCTGGGAGGTGCATATCCATGGCGGGCGCGTCGGCACCGGCTACCAGGCGGTTGCCTGGGCCATGGAGGTGGAACGATTGGGTGCTGGAGAGATCGTGCTTACTTCGATGGATGCCGACGGCACGAAGGCCGGCTACGACCTGGAGATGACCTCCGCCGTGAGCAGCGCCGTGGCGATCCCGGTTGTTGCCAGCGGAGGCGCGGGGCGCCCGGACGATCTGGCCGACGCGATCCAGATCGGCGGGGCGGACGCGGCCCTGGCGGCGAGCATTTTTCATTATGGCGAATACACCATCGCCGAGACCAAGCAGGTGATGCGGAAGCGGGGAATCCCCGTCCGGCTTTGAAGGAGACTCCCTTGTTGCGGCTAAGGAGCCGGTTGAGACTGGTTCGGAGACGAGAGCGAGTAGAAGGCTACGGAGGAAGGTAGATGTCGATTCCGATTGAAGTTGATCAGGACCGGTTCAAGAAGCCCAAGGGGCCGCTGGAGATCGACAAGTTGTTCCGCGCGCTGGTCAAGCTGGAGGGGAGCGACCTGCACCTGAAGGTCGACCGTCCCCCCTACATCCGCGTCAGCGGCACGTTGCGGCCGATGAACCGCGAACCGATCGACGACGACGAGATGGTGCGGCTGATTTTTCCGATGATGGACGAGCGGAATCGCCGCATTTTCGACGAGGACGGCGGCGCGGACTTCGCCCACACGACGGATGTCGACGGGAAGAGGTGGCGCTTCCGCGTGAACGTTTTGCAGCAGATGGGCCACGTGGGGATGGTTGCGCGGCGGGTGAACAACTGGATCCCTCCGCTGGAAGACCTGTATCTGCCCACGGTGCTTTACGAACTCTGCAAGTACAGCCAGGGCATGGTCCTGTTGGCCGGGATCACCGGGTCCGGGAAAAGCACGACCATCGCCTCGATGCTCAACTGGGTCAACCAGAACTACCGGAAGCACATCCTGACGCTTGAAGACCCGATCGAATTCACGTTCACCGAGGACAAGTGCCTGATCAACCAGCGCGAGATCGGCATGGACGTGGTCAACTTCTCCATCGGCATGAAGCACGCCGTCCGCGAGGATCCCGACGTGATGCTCGTGGGCGAAATGCGCGATCGCGAGACCTTCGAAACGGCGATCCACGCGGCGGAGACGGGGCACCTCGTGTTTGGTACGATCCACGCCTCGACCGCGGCGAGCACGATCGGCCGAATCCTCGACCTCTTCCCGGCGTCGATGCACTCGGCGATCCGCAGCGCGTTGGCGTTCAACATGAAGGGGATCGTGGCGCAGAAGCTCCTGCCGTCGATCAAGGAGGGGGTGCAGCGCGTGCCCACGGTCGAGATCATGATGTTCAACCCGACCGTCCGCAAGTTGATTCTCGAGGAGCAGGACGAGAAGCTGCCCGACGCGATCCGCATCGGCCTGAATGAAGGCATGCAGGACTTCACGATGAGCTTGAAGTATCTTGTCCAGGAGCGGTTGATCGACCGCGCCACGGCGTTTGAGGTGGCCCCCAACGTGGAAGCCCTGAAGATGGCGCTCAAAGGCATCGAAGTCAAAGAACCCGGGATACTCTAATGCGTCGCTACCTGCTTTTGCTTTGCGTGTTCCTGGCAATCCTGGCGCTTGCCGTTCCGCTGGTTTCCGCCCAAGACGCCGTCGAAGGCGCGGCGGCCGCCTCCGAGGAATCGGCCGCGGGCCTAGCCCCGGCGGCAGAGGCCGCGCCGGTCGCCAGCGGTTGGAGCGGGCCGGGCTTCTACTTGAGCTTGATCAAGCTGTTTTCCGCCTGGCTGGTCGTTGTCCTCTGGGCCTACACGACCGACTGGGTCAGCCAGGACGCCCAGATGTTGAAGCTTGACCACTTCAAGTGGAACCCGATCGTGTTCGGCCCGATGATCGCGGGGATCATCGTGTTCTGGTTCCTGCCGGTGTTTTTCGCCGGCTTTCCGCTGCTCCTGGTCGCCTACCTGGCCCCGCTCCTGGCGTATGTGAAAGCGCGGAACGACGTCGTCAGCGATTCCGAGAAGGTGCTGACTTCAAAGCACATCAAGAGCTGGTTCGGCGGATTGTTCCGCGTCCAAGTGGAAACCGAGGATCGGGACCCGCACGAAGGCGGCCCGCCGCTGGTTCTCAAGTCGCGCGGGGGAAAGACCGACCGCGACGACAATGTGTACCTGCTCAGCGCCCGGCAAAACCCCGGGTTTCTGGATGCCCGGAAGATCATCGCCGATGGGCTTTCGCGGCGCGCCGACGCGATCATGCTCGATTACACCCAGCAGGGCGTCGCCGTGCGGCACCTGATCGACGGCGTCTGGCAGGAAGCCGACCCGATGGAGCGGGAGAAGGCCGACCCGGCCCTCGAAGCCTTGAAGCTCGTCAGCGGGTTGAAGGCGGAAGACCGCCGCAGCCGCCAGGAAGGGCTCTTCCTCGCCGAATTCAAACGCAGGAAGTACAACGGCACGCTGACCAGCCAGGGCACGCAGACCGGCGAGCGGGCGATGCTCCAATTCGAAGGCGAGCGGACCCATTTCAAAACGCTCGACGATCTGGGCATGCGGCCGAAAATGCAGGCCCAGGTCCGCGAGGTGATGACCTCCGAGCAGGGATTCTTTCTCATCTCCGCGATGCCGGCGTCCGGTCTGCGGAGC
>JAMOAF010000109.1 GCA_023621895.1 Planctomycetota bacterium | reverse complement strand
GGGGACCTTCAACGTGGAGAGCACGGAGCCGCGCGCGTTCACCGAGAGCGACCTGCAATTCCTGGAAATCTTCACGCGCGACGTGGCCGCGGCGCTCAACACCCTTGAACTGCTGGTGGCCGAGAAGGCGGGCACGGCCGCCGCCAGCGTCGAGGCCATCCACAGCGCCGTCGCCTTGCCGGTCGACGAAATCCTCCTCGACGCGGTCAACGTTATGGAGAAATACATCGGCCACGAGCCGGAAGTCGTCCAGCGGCTCCAGAGAATCCTCAAAAACGTCCGCGACATCAAGCAGGTGATCCAGAAAGTCGGGCAGAAGATGACCCCGGCCAAGGCGCTGCCGCAACCGCCGGAAGCCTTCCGCCCCGCGCTGGCCGGCCGCCGGGTGCTGCTGGTCGACGAGGACGCGAGCGTGCAAAAGGCGGCCCACGACCTCCTCGAGCGCTACGGGTGCGAGGTGGAAACCGCCCCCGACGGCGCCCAAGCGATTTTCATGGTTCGCAACAGCGGCTACGACGTCGTGATCAGCGACATCCGGCTGCCCGACATGGCGGGCTACGATTTCATGCTCAGGCTCCGCGAGATCTGGAAGACCGAGCCGCTCCCGCTGATCCTCATGACCGGCTTCGGATACGACCCCGGCCATTCGATCGTCAAGGCTCGCCAGGCCGGCCTCCAGGCCGTTCTCTACAAACCATTCCGCGTCGATCAACTGCTCAGCACGGTTGAACAGATCGTCACAGCCCCCGGGCCCGTTGCCCAACCTTGACCGACCCCGAGGCCAGCAACGCCCTTCTGATGGGGCGATCGGCAAAGGACGTTGATGCCAAGGGCCGTTTTCGTTCGGATTCTCCCACGGTCGCAGGAATCCGGCCATGCAACTCGCCGTCGTCCTGCTCCTCTGCTGGGCCTTTGTCGGCCACATGGCGCTCTCGGTGGCCTTCGTCAACCGCGTCCATGCCACGGGGATTCCCGTCCGCCTTGGCAAGCTGGTCTGGCTCTCGGCGGCGTTGCTGATCACACTCGTGCCGGCGCTGTTCGGCTACTGGTTCCACGTTCGCGGCCTGCGCTTCGGTCCCGGGATGGGCCTTGGCTGGCTGCCCGCCGCGGCCGTGCCCTATCTGGTGACCTGCTGGGCCGCGGCCACCCTCGCCGCGGTCGACTGGCTGCGGCGGCGAGTCTTGCACCGGTCCCCCGGGCCTCTCCGTTCGGATCGCCGGCGGGTGGTCCGCCTGCTGCAAAACGGCCCGGACGAGTCCGGCGAGCGGCACCAGCACCACTTCCTCGTCCGCTTTCCGGGCAACCAGATGCTCAGCCTCGACGTGGCCGAACGGGGGCTCGACCTGGAGAGCCTGCCCGAGGCACTCGATCGGTTCACGATCGTCCACATGACGGACCTGCATTTCACCGGCCGCGTCGCCAAGGCCTATTTCGAGGAGGTTGCTCAAATCTGCAACACGCTGCGGCCGGACCTGGTGGCGATCACCGGCGACCTGATCGACAAGCCGCGCTGCATCGCCTGGATTCCGCAGACGCTCGGGCGGCTGGAGAGTCGATACGGGGTGTTTTATGTCCTTGGCAATCATGATCTTCGAGTCGACACGACCCGCCTGCGAGCCGCACTGGGCGAGGCGGGGTTGACGTATCTCGGCGGCCGGTGGATTGAACTGGCCGTGGGCGGGCACTCGATCGTGCTGGCCGGCAACGAATTGCCCTGGATCGCGCCGGCAGCCGACCTCGGCAGCGCGCCGCCGCCCGCGTCGGCGGGCGGGCCGCCGCGGATCGCCTTGGCCCACAGCCCCGACCAACTCCCCTGGGCGCGGCGGCACCAGGTCGACCTGCTGCTGGCTGGGCACCTGCATGGCGGTCAGATTCACCTGCCGGTTCTCGGCCCCGTTCTCTCTCCCAGCCGCAGCGGCGTGACCTACGCATCGGGCACGTTTCACGATCCGCCGACCGTGATGCACGTCGGGCGCGGCCTGTCGGGCGAGATTCCGCTGCGATTCAACTGCCCGCCCGAGATCACCCGGCTCGTTCTCCATGCCCCGCGAGGCGGCACTTCCCCGCGGCTGGAGGCGAGTCCGCAACAGCCGTAGCCCGGGATATTCTCGCAGGGCGGAAGCTGTTCCGTTTCCTGCCGCACGGCCGCCGCGCGACCCGTAGAACCGGCAAATTCCGATTTCCGCCACTTGCCGCTTTTCGCCGGTTGACTCTCCGGGACGTAAGCTATGCTTCTTCTGGCAGGCCGTTTTCCGTGCCCGGTGAACTCGGCCCGCTCGATTCACGGCTTGCGACCGGGCAGGTTTGGAACTCTCGCTCGAAAAGGAAATCGAGTTAAAAACCATGAATTCTTCAACGCTTTCCAACCGCAGCGCGGAATCGAAAGAAGCCAGTTTCGAGCAGCTCAAGC
>JAMOAF010000239.1 GCA_023621895.1 Planctomycetota bacterium | reverse complement strand
CCCATTCGGGTGGCAAGAGGGATGGGGAGGTGAAAACTGGTCTATTCTGGTTTGGCCGTTTTTTGTTCCACGGTTTTGTCTTGGTGGCACTGGAAAAAGCAGGAGCTGGTCACGGCTACGGTTTTCACCTCGCCATGCCCCAACTCGCTTTTTTTGGTCTCGTCCCGAAGGGACGGTTCTAGGCCAGCCCAGGGTGAAGCACGGCGAGTGAAACGAGCCAAGCGCGGGCCCTGGGTCAGGAGCCGCGCAAAACGCGGCCAGCCCCAACGGGGCGGTCCTAAGGAAGCGGATGAACGCGCTGGTCAATCCCAGACGTCGCGCTGATCGAGTGCGATCCCATGCCCTTGGCAGATCGCGCGAGACTTTGAAACAAGATCCGCTCGTGGTATTCCTCCCGATTGGCGATTGTAGAGTTTAGCCCGCTCGGCATTCGGCTGACTTGTGGAAAAGAGCCCATAACCGGCCAGCCATTGGAAATCACTCCGCCCGGGCGCTCGTTTCTTGGTCCATTTAGACGTTGGCCAACGATTGAGACATGCTTTTGGCCTTTTTGTTAGGGCCGCCCCGTTGGGGCTAACAGGGTCTGAGGGGGCTTCTGCCCCAGGACTGCGGACGGCTCGTTTCACTCGCCGTCCTCCGCCCTGGGCTGGCTTAGGGGTGTCCCTTCGGGACGGGCCGCAAAACGGCGACAGGGATCTTTGCTTGCACCGGCGCCGCGTCGTGGCGTGCTGAAAACAGAGACTCGCGACCGCCAATTGGTCTGACTCGGAGCAAAAACTGAAAACAGCGCGGGCCGGTGGCGGCCACAGTTTTCACCTCCCCAGTAAGAGGGGCGGCAGCACTCCCACGCTGGTCCCAGTCGGTCTCCGCCCGGTCGCTTACGGCTCCAAGCCGCCGGCTGCTGCGAACAGCGTAAGGGCGTGCGCGACCGGCTCGACGTCGTGGACGCGAAGAATCTGCACCCCCGAACGAGCCAGCGCCAACGCCGCGCCGATTGTGCCGGCCAGGCGGTCGGCGCGGGGGTCGGCCAGCGTCTGGCCGATGAACTGCTTCCGCGAATGCCCGATGAGCACAGCGCAACCCAGGGCGAGCAGTTCCGCCGCATGGCGTAGCAACTCGAGGTTGTGTTCGGCCGTTTTTCCGAACCCGATCCCCGGATCGAGCGCGATGCAATCCAACGCAATGCCCTGGCTCACCAGGGCGTCGCGCCGCTGGCGGAGAAACGCGCCCACCTCGGCGACAACGTCGCCATAAGCCGGAGCATCCTGCATCGATCGAGGCGTTCCGCGCATGTGCATGACGCAGACGCCGGCTCCGCTCTCGGCGGCCGTTTCGATCATCGCCGGATCGGCCAGCCCGGTGATGTCGTTGATGATCGCGGCTCCGGCGTCGATCGCCTCCCGCGCGACAACCGCCTTCGAGGTGTCGATCGAGAGCGGGATGGCAACCTCCCGAGCAAGCCGCTCGATCACCGGCGCAACGCGGCGCAACTCCTCGTCGGCCGGCACGGACTGGGCGTAGGGCCGCGTGCTTTCGCCGCCGATGTCAAGAAGGTCCGCGCCGTGCTCGGCCAGTTCGATTCCATGCGCAACGGCCGCCGCCGCGTCGAAAAACCGCCCCCCGTCGGAGAAACTGTCGGGAGTGACGTTCACGATCCCCATCAGCAGCGGGCGGGCCGGACAGGGCAGCGTCCGCCCGCGGACGCGCCAGTGCCCGGCTCGGGAAGGCGAAAAAGGCGACATCGAAGCCTCCGGCAAGTGCGCGGAACGTGCGCCGGGTGAGATTGGCCCGCCGCCGCAAGATCATGAAAAGCCCCAAGCCATCATAGAGGGTCTTCAGCGCGCTGACAATCAGAACCGGCAAGCGCCCGATTGCCGCGCTTCCGCGCCGTGGTTGTTATGGGGGCCGAGTCGCCCGCCTACCAAATCCCGACGAGAATGTCATAGCCGGCGTGCGCCCCGGCCGCGATGCCGAAGCCGCGGAGCACGAACAGGAGACTGAAAAACATGCCGGCCAGAAACCGGAACACGAATGTGAACCAGAACCAGTGGCTTTGCCAGTCGAGCGCTTCCGCATGGGGGCCGAGGTAGTGGGCAAGGGCGAAAAACAGACTGGTGGCCAGGGCTGCCGTGAAGACGCTTGCCGCGGGCGCGAAGTCCAAACTCCTGAGCACCCAGACGACCGCCGAGAGCAGGATCAGCCGAAACAACAACTCCTCATAGACACCGGCCCCCAAGAAACCCACCAGGCGGCGAGTCGTCTCCTGCGTTTCCGCCGAGAGCAAGGCCGCCGGCGGAGGGACCACGCTCGGATCGAACAACCCCGACTGCAAATGGAGCAGAAAACGCAGGCCGATCGCAAGGACGACACACTCGCAAACCATCCCCTTCAGGACCGACGGAGAAACCTCCCACGGTTGCCGCGTCGTGTGGTGCCAACCGAGCAGGATGCAGACGCAGACCACCGGGAGCAGGAAATATTGCCCGAAACCAATCAATTCAAGCAGTTGCCGAAGCCAGACGTCGGCACCGTTGCGAATCGCGATCGGGCCCAACAGGAGCACGCCCAGCTCGTAGGTTGCCAACAGCGGCGCAATGAAGACCAGCGATGCCAGCGGTCGTTGCGACTGGACCCAGTAATTCATGCCATTCGAATGGGCTTGGTTCACGTCGTTGGCTTCACGCAAGAAGCGGACGCGCCTGGGGGGAGACCGCAAATTCACGAAACAGGGGACGCCTGCGTCATCTTCGACCTGTCCGGGGGTGGGGCTTGAACTGGTCCGGAATCACACCGAAAAATCGGAAAACCCCCGGTTTCCACGCTGGAGGGTTCGGGGTTCGGGGTTCAGTCTTTACCTCGTTCCCAAGCTTTACCTCGTTCCCAAGCTCCAGCTTGGGAACGCTCGTTTGCGCCACCGCCAAGCGGCACCTGGAATGATCAAAACCATAGTCTGGGAGATGGCAGGGTTCCCAAGCCGGAGCTTGGGAACCAGGGGAACGCTGATTTTCGGTTCGGGGTTCGCTCTTTACTTCCCCCTCCCACCCTGTACCCTGTACCCTGTACCCAGTTCCCTGTAACCGGCAACCTGTGACCTGACCGATGTCATCGACGCTGCAAACAGTCTACGATCGCTTGTTCGACGCCTTTGGCCCCCAGAACTGGTGGCCGGGCGATACGCCTTTCGAGATTATGGTGGGGGCGGTGCTCGTTCAAAACACCGCCTGGAAGAACGTCGAGAAGGCCATCCGGAACCTGGCCGAGCGCGATCTGCTCGATCCGGTTGCACTCAACGAGGTGGCGGAGGAGGAGCTTCAGGAGCTGGTCCGGCCGGCCGGTTACTATCGCGTGAAAACCAAGCGGCTGCGGTGCCTCGTGCGTTTTGTCGTCGAGCGATACGATGGGGATTTGAACGCGATGTTCGCGACCGGGTTGGCGAGCCTGCGCGAAGAGTTGTTGTCGCTCAACGGGATCGGACCGGAGACGGCCGATTCGATCCTGCTCTACGCCGGCGGGCTGCCGACGTTCGTCGTCGACACGTACACCCACCGGATTCTCGCCCGGCACGGCTGGATCGGTTTCGACGCGGGCTACTACGAGATCAAGGACCATTTCGAAGGCAACCTGGTGGAGGACGTGCGGTTGTATAATGAGTTCCACGCGCTGCTGGTGCGCGCCGGGCATCTCTACTGCCGCAAGCGGCCGAAGTGCGCCGAGTGCCCGCTGGCGGACCTGCTGCCGGAGGGGGGCGTCCGCGAGCCGGATTTTTGAGGCCAGCCGCATTCGCCACGGAATCAAGCACGCATGTCGAAGAATCAACAAGCTCCTTCGCTCTTTCAGGCCGGCGAAAACGCCAATCGCCGCGCGGCGCTGCCGCTGGCGGCGCGGATGCGGCCGCGGCGGCTCGACGAATTCGTCGGCCAGCAGCACTTTCTCGGTCCCGGCAAGTTGCTCCGCAGGCTGCTCGAAGCGGATCGGCTCGGGTCGGTGATCTTTTGCGGGCCGCCGGGGACCGGCAAGACGACCCTCGCCCGGCTGCTCGCGGTGGAAAGCCGGAGCGTGTTCCGGCAGTTGAGCGCGGTCACCAGCGGCGTGAAAGAGCTGCGCGATCTGCTCGGCGAGGCCGACAGCCGGCTGGCCGCCGAGGCCCGGCGGACGCTGCTGTTTGTCGACGAGATTCACCGGTTCAACAAGGCCCAGCAGGACGTGCTCCTGCCGGAAGTGGAAAACGGCGTCGTGATTCTCGTCGGGGCGACGACGGAGAATCCGTTTTTCGCGATCAACAGCGCGCTGATCAGCCGCAGCCGGGTGTTTCAATTCGAGCCGCTCTCGGTCGGCGATATCAAGCTGCTGATCCGCCGGGCGCTGGCCGACGGCGAGCGCGGACTGGGGGCCTGCGCGGTGCGAATGCACGACGACGCGCTGGAATTCCTGGCGGAAACGAGCGATGGCGACGCCCGCCGGGCCCTTTCGGCCGTGGAGATCGGCGTGCTCTCGGCCCACGAGTCGCCCGTGGAGTTCACGCGCCAATTGGCCGAGGAGTCGGTGCAGCGCAAGGCCGTGGCCTACGACCGGCTGGGGGACGCCCACTACGACGCGGCCAGCGCGCTGATCAAGAGCATTCGCGGCAGCGACCCCGACGCGGCGCTCTACTGGCTGGCCCGGATGCTCGAAGGGGGCGAGGACGTGCGGTTCCTCGCCCGGCGGCTGGTGATTCTCGCCAGCGAGGACGTGGGCAATGCCGACCCGCACGGCCTGCCGCTGGCGGTGGCCGCGGCGCATGCCTGCGAGTTGGTCGGTTTGCCGGAGTGCCAACTCACGCTGGCCCAGGCGGTCACCTACCTGGCTTGCGCGCCGAAGTCAAACGCGGCGACGATCGGCATCGGCGAGGCGCGCCGCGACGTTCGCGAGGGCCGCCTGCTGCCCGTGCCGGTCCACTTGCGCGACAGCCACTATCCGGGCGCAAAGCGGTTTGGCCATGGTGAGGGCTACCAGTACGCCCACGACCACGAAGGGGGCGTCGCCGCGCAAGACTACCTGGGCGTCCAGCGCGAGTATTACCGGCCGGTCGATCGCGGGTTCGAGCAGAAATTGGCGAAGCGGCTCGAGGCGATCCGCGCGCGGCTGCGGTCGAAATAGCGGCCAGCTCTTAGTGGTCCATTTCAGAAATGATGTCAAGGTTCCTAGCGCCCGTCGAGAGCGGTTCCTTTAATGTCGCGCAATCGCTGCCGCATTTCGATCGAGAGCGATACGAACTCGGTGGAAGATGGCGGTAGTGGACCGTGATCGGGAGATGCGGATTCGAGCCCCGGAAACCCCGCGGTGCGGCGAGATTGAAGATCGTGCAAGCTCATTGGTAGGATGGGCATTCCTGCCCGTCGTACTTTGTCGGGCGGGAACGCCCAACCTACATCATTGAAGGAACCCTGACATCATTTCTGAAATGGACCACTTAGCTGACCGCTGTCGGCTACTCCGGCCGGTACTTTTTCCAGTCGATTTTCAGCTTGCGCATCTTGGAGCGGAGTGTGTGGGGGTTGATATCAAGCAGCACGGCGGCGCCGCGCGGCCCTTCGACCCGCCCGCCGGTCTGCTCGAGGGCCGACTCGATGTGGCGGCGGATTGCCTCGTCCAAGCAGTGCATGGCGGCTGCCGCGCGGCCGCTTTGGCGAGCCTGGGGGGAGGAGTGAATCGGCGCCGGTTTTACCGCGGGTGCGACGCCCAGGGCGGCCGCCACCTGAAGCGTCCGCCCGTCGCCGAGGATCGCGGCCCGGTCGATCACCGCGCCGAGTTCGCGGACGTTGCCGGGCCAGGGGTAGGACTTCAGGATTCGCAGGTCGCTTTCGCTCGGCGTCACCTCGGCCAGGCCGAAGCGGATGGCTGCGCGGCGCGCGAAATGCTCGGCCAGCGTGGGGATGTCTTCCTGCCGCTCGCGGAGCGGCGGAAGCACGATCGGGAAAACCGCAATCCGGTACCAGAGGTCTTCGCGGAAGAGGCCTTCGGCGACCATCGCCGACAGGTCTCGGTGGGTCGCGGCGACAATCCGCACGTCGACATGGATCATCTGCTCGCCGCCGACCCGCTGGAGGCAGCCGTCCTGGAGAACGCGGAGCAGCCGGACCTGGACGGCCGGGGGCAATTCGCCGATTTCATCGAGGAACAGCGTGCCGCCGTCGGCGCGTTCGAACCACCCGCGGCGCGTCTCGGCGGCGCCGGTGAACGCGCCCCGCTGGTGGCCAAACAGTTCGGAATCGATCAATTCCGGGGGAATCGCCCCACAGTTGACGCGGATCACCGGCCCGTCGCGGCGCGGCGAGCGCGAGTGGATCGCCCTGGCGATGAGTTCCTTGCCAGTCCCCGTTTCTCCGAAGATCAACACCGGCACGTCTGAGTCGACGACCAGTTCGATCCGTTCCATGACGGCTTTCAGCCCAGATTCCGCCCCGACAATCGTGTCGTCGATCCGCCGCCGGCCGAGTTTGCTGAGCAGCGAGCGGTTCTGGGCTTCGGCCGCATCGCGGAGTTTGGCAAGTTCCCTGAGCTGATGGTCGTTGGCCAAGGCGGCCGAAAAGGGGTCGAGAAGAGCCCGGGCCAGTTCCATGTCCTGCGCGGTGAACCGGTGGTCTCCCTTGGCCACAAGCAGCAGCGCGCCTTGGGCCGTGGTGGACTGGCCGAGCGGCCCGGCAAGCACGTCGCCATCAATCCCCTTGGGAAGAAGGAACTCCAGGGGGTAGGGAGGTGACTCGCCTTGCGCCGCCAGGTCCACCTCACCGCGCCGGCACCAACGGATGAGCGAATTCCCCTCGGAAGGGGAGTAATCGCTCCGCGTGACCTCCGCCCATGCCGCCGGCGTACCCCCAGTCCCAACCGTCTCCACCGCCGACCGCTCCGGGTCGATCCGGCGAACGAGCAACGCCGAGATCGGCAGATGCCGGGCGATAATGCGATCGATCCTCGCCGTGGACTCGGCAATCTCGATGTGCCGGCAAGCCTCGCGCCAGACCTCCAACAACACGTCCCGATATCGCTCCACGGCCAAAACCTGGAAATAACAAGGATTGCCAAGGAAATGTCACAGTAAGGAGCTATTGTATTTCACAGATTACAGAAGCACAACCGCTCTTCTTGCCGGCGGAGTTAAAGACTTGCGCCTGCCTGAATTGACATAGCGGCAAGCGGCGTTTTTTCCTATGATTTCCACCGCTCGCGCCGCCTCGGCTTCGTGCCGGGCAGGCGGGAGAGCCCCGGTTGACGGGCGGTGCTTCTCGGCGGGTGGCCAGTCTTACGGCATGGCGGCGAGCAGGACCCAAACGACCGCTGCAATGCCCGCAAGTCCGAGCAGAATCCACCACAGCGAGCGACCGGCCCAGAGGCTGCCAGCACCGGGTGTCACGTATTGGCCGCAAGCCGGACAGCGAACGGCGTCCTCGTAGATTTCGGCGCCGCACTCCGGGCAGGCCACCGTGTCGGGCTGGTCATCGTCATTGTCATAGTCATCGTCGGGATACTCGTGATCGTCGAGCTCGTCGCCAGACTGCTCAAACCAGCGGTGGTTGGTCACAAGGTGGCTCCTTCGGCAGGGAGTGGTTCTCCAGCTGATTCCATAGAATCCCCGCGAAGCAGGGATCGTCAAGGAGGCCAAGCATGAATTCGCTGAAAACAATGTTGCTGGTTGCCGTTCTCGCGTCGGTTGCGTACGGGGTCTACGTGACGATCAACAGCCCGGCGGCGACGCCTCCGCCGGGCGCGCCCGAAGACTGGCAGTCAGCGCCGCCGTCGATTTCGCTTCCGGAGAGCATGGACGAAACGCCGGGGTTCTCGCTGGGCGGCCCGAGCGCCATCCCTCCGAGCGGAGTCTCGCCGTCGTCCACCGGCCCACCCACTGGCCCGCCCGCCGGCCCACCCGCCGGCCCGCGCGAACGGGCGGCCCCTGCCTCGATTTCCGCCGACATGCCGGCTCCGCCCTTCCAGCCCGCCCCATTGCCGCCGGCGGTGCGGACCGATATCGCGCCGCCAACGGCGAAAGCACCTTTGGGTGGGCCGGCTGCGTCTGAAGTGGCCGCGCCGGCAGCAGAGAACCCACCCGGGCAGGTTGCGCCGGCGCCGGCGCCGGCCAGCCAGGCGAATGCCTATCCGGGCATGGCAGCGCCCTTGCCGGCCATCGGCAAGCCTGCCGTGGCAGCGCCGACGGCCGCCTCGCAGCGGCCGCGGGCTGACGAAATCCGCCCAGAATTCTCCAGTTTCCTGGCCAGCGCGAGGAGGGACCTCGATCAGGGCCGGTTTGCCGAGGCGCTTGCCATCCTTAGCGCCCGCTACGGCGAGCCCGACCAGACCGAGGCCGAGGTGGCGGCCCTTACCGCCCTTCTCGACCAGGTGGCCGGGAGCGTGATCTATTCGACCGACCATTGGCTTCAGCCGGCACGCGTGGTGCGGCCGGGCGAAACCCTGCGGCAGATCGCGGACGAGTACAAGGTGCCCTGGGAACTGCTGGCGAAGATCAACGGCATCCGCGACCCCGAGGCGCTCACCGCCGGACGGGAACTGAAAGTGGTGCGCGGCCCATTCCGCGCAGTCGTTAACCTGGATTCCCACGAAATGGTGCTCTGGCTGGAAGACCTCTACGCCGGTCGTTTCCCAGTCGGCGTGGGTACCGAGCCACCCAAGTTGGAGGGTAAGTTCACCGTCCGTGAAAAAATGACGGAACCGGTGTACCACGGCCCGGCGGGCCGGGTGATCGCAGCCGGCGATCCGATGAATCCCTTGGGCAAGCTGCGGATCGGGCTGAACGAATCGGTGGCGATCCACGGCACAAACGACCCGGCACGGATCGGTTCGACCGGCGGTCCGGGCGCCGTCTGCCTCGGCGATCGCGACATCGATGATGTTTTCGACATCCTATCGGTGGGTTCGCAGGTCGTGATTCGCCGTTAGGCCGGGTTATTCTAGACCAGAATTGACTCCGCATTTCTGGGCCTTGCCGCGCAAAGGGCGTTTCCTCGCCGCGCAGGTTTGGTTTAGAATAAAGGCTTGTCACGCTCGCGGGGCTGACCTGGTCGGCTCCTGCCGGGCAAGCCGTAGCACCACCGTTTGAACGGATCGACCTCTCATGTTCCGAACCCGCATCTCGCAGATCGCTGCACTCATGACCCGCCTGTTCGTTTTATGGATGGTGATTGGAGGGCCGGTGTTCGCCCAAGAAGAGAGCGGCGATTCCGCGACCGCCGCGGCGAGTGTCAAGGGACCGGTGTGGGCCGTGGCCTATATCGTCGTGCTGGCCCTGATCGGACTGGGCACCTTTGCCGCAGTCCGCGGTTCGAGGCGACGCGACCGCGGCAAGTTCGTGGAGTACGAGGCGAAAGTCAAGGCGTAGAACCGCCCTGGGGTGCGTCGCGCGAAGTCCGGGGGTCGTCTCTTGTTCGCTCGCGATTGGCATTGTCAGCCCTTTCAATGCGGGAGTATGATGCGCGGACCGAATGCATGGATGCCACGGCTCCTCTGCGGCCCGTGCGATTGTGCGCGTCGCCATGGCGCGGCCCTGATGAGTTGAAACTACGAGGACTGGCCTTCTGATTCACCGGGAAACCCTTGTTCGCCAGCCAGGTTGGCGTTTCCCTCCTCGCCCGGGCCAGTCCCGCAAACCACGGACGATGCCATCATGTGCCACACGTCGGCCCCACCCCCTTCTTCGACCCTCACGACGCTTCGCGCCCTGTTCATGTTGGCGTGTCTTGTGGCAATCCCGGCAGTTGCCTTGCGCGGAACCTCGCTTGGTGGAATCCTGCGACGATTTCTCGTGGAAAAACTCGACAAGCCCGCGGAGCGATCTTCCGCACGCGCTGATCTGGAAGATGCGCCCCCGTTTGTTTCACCGGCAACCGGTTTGAGCAGCCCGACGACGAGCCCGCCGGTCGGCGGTTACGATCCGTCGGCCAATGCGATTGGGCGGTTGCCCGGCCTGGCGGCAACGGCCCGCCAGGAGGACGCCGCTCCGTGGGGACCGCCGCCGGGCATCTCGGCGCCACGAGCCAATGATCGCCCGCCCGAGGCACCGCTGGCCGCCTCTTGGCGGGGGCCTGAAACGGGCGCCCTTGGCGGCGAAATCCGGCCGAGTGCATGGGCCGATCGCCGCGCGCCGAGCGATCCGGTGGTTCCGGCCGAGTACATGGATCGGTCCGGCGTGGGTCCGGCGGTTGCCCCGGCGGTTGCCCCCGTGGTTGCCCCCGTGGTTGCCCCGGCGGTCGAAAGCTCGCCGCCAGCGGCGTATGAACAGCAACCCGACATGAACTCGGCGCCGGGGCGCGGGGCCGCAACGGACGACGCCAGGGGCAGCCGGGCGGTCGACCAGTTCATGTATATTCAGCAGCGTTTGAGGGAATTGGGAGCGAACTACTACCTGCTGGAGAATTGGGGTGACCAGGGCGAGTGCTACCGTTTCCACTGCCGAGTGGCCGTGGCTGGCAATGCCGACTTTACCAGGCACTTTGAGTGCACCGACCGTGATCCGCTGCGCGCCATGACGCGGGTGCTCGGCGACGTGGAGACTTGGCGGCAGAGCGGCCTTGCGTGGGGACCCCAGACGGCGGCGCCGATCGATATCGGTCGCTTACCCGCTCCCCCGGCGGGCTCGGGTGGCTCGCCAACTGCCGGCTATCTTCGATAATCAAGCTCCGAAGAACGCTCGGCTCGACAAGGGGGGTTTCACTGGCGGGCTTGGCGCGATACCCTCCTAATGAGCCCCCTCGAATTGTGGTAATCCTCAAGGGTATGCGGTGCCGATGAAGCGTGTTGGAAAAAGTCTGCCGGAGCGGTTGGGCAGTGCGGCCTTGCGTTATGTTGCTCCGCTGGCCAACCCTCGCCGGCCGGTTCCGCCGCGTTGCGGACCTGGCTGGTGGATGGGCTCCGCAGTGGAGGAGGACGCGGCCCTAGGGGACGGCCCGACGGCTCGCACGGAACGATTGGCTCGCATCGAGGCGATCCTGTTTCTCGCACGAGAACCGCTTGGTACGCGAAAGCTGGCCCAGCTCGCTGACTTGGCGGATGGCACCGAAGCGCGTACACTGATCCGAAAGCTGAATTTGTTGTACGATAGAGAGAATTGTGCGTTCCGAGCGGTTGAGGTGGCGGGGGGGTATCAGTTGGTGACGCGGCCCCAGTTTGCCCCGTACTTGCGGCGGCTCCACGGACCGGCGGTTGAGGTTCGACTCTCGGCTCCTGCCACGGAGACCCTGGCCGTGGTGGCCTATCGCCAACCGGTCCTGCGAGCCGATATCGAGTCGATTCGCGGCGTCCAGTGCGGAGAGCTGTTGCGTCAATTGATGGAACGCGACCTGGTGCGGATCGTGGGGCGTTCCGAAGAGTTGGGAAGGCCGTTCCTGTACGGGACGACGCGGCGTTTTCTTCAAGTCTTCGGCTTGCGTTATATTGAAGAACTGCCGCCGGTCGAGGCGGCGCTGCCTTTCGAGCACGCGTCCAAAGCGCGCGAACGTGAAAGTGGCATTGGCGAGCAGGAAACAACAAAACCATCTCTTGTATCTCGTTTGACGGAAGAGGAGTCTACGGTGAAGACAAAAATCGAAGTTGCAGAAACCCCGATCCTTTTCGAGGACCAGGTGACGACACTTGCTCCCAGCAGCTCGCTGAACGTCGGGCTTGAGGCAGAGTCTGAATTCGACGACGACTACGAAGACGAAGACGAAGAGGACGACGATTACGACGAAGACTCCGACGAGG
>JAMOAF010000527.1 GCA_023621895.1 Planctomycetota bacterium | reverse complement strand
GTTCATCAACTCGATCAATCGGCGGATCTTCCGCACATCGAATACGTCTTGGGTAGATGAGGGACTGCCCATCCCGTTGACTCCGTTTTCCATGTGTTTCTTCAACCCGTCGATCGGTTTTCTGTCGCGTGGGAACCGGCCGCGCCAGGCTTGCGTGGCCGGCTTGTTTTCCTTGTCTGATTGAGGCCGCCCGGGGATCAGCCCAAGGCGGCGGTGCGCAGCGTCGGTATTGCTCTCAGGAGACGACCACTTCGTCGAGCTTCTTGGGCACGGAGGTCAGCACCTCATGGCCCGTTCGGGTGACCAGAACATCGTCCTCAATGCGGACGCCGCCCCAGCCGGGGAGGTATATGCCTGGTTCGACGGTCATGACCATGCCGGGCCTAAGCACCGTGGAACTCGTCGAGGCCACCCGTGGCCGTTCGTGAACATCCAGGCCGATCCCATGCCCAAGCCCATGCCCGAAGTATCGACCAAAGCCGGCGTCGGCAATCACGCTGCGAGCGATTTGGTCGATATCCTTGGCGGGGATTCCGGGTCGAACGGCCTCGATCGCCCGGAGCTGCGCATTCAACACAACTCCATAAACCCGTTCGAGTTTGGGCGAGATTCTACCTGTCACCAAGACCCTCGTCAAGTCGCACCTGTAGAGGGCGCCCTTGGCGCCCCAATCGACCAGAACGAAGCCGCTCTGGCCGATCCGAGCGTTGACCGGCGCCGCGTGAGGCAAGGCGGCCCGAGCCCCCGCGGCGACAATCGAAGGAAAGCTGCGATCCTCCGCCCCGAACAGCCGCATCTGGTATTCCAACTCGTTGCGCAACTCGATCTCGGTCTTTTCAGGGCGGAGGGTCGCACGAAGGACGCCGAACGCCTTTTCCGCCGCCTGGATCGAAGCACGCAGCTCGCTGATCTCTTCCTTGTCCTTGATCTCCCGGAGTTGCTCGACCAACCCGGACGTGGGGATCGTCTCAATTCGCTTGATCTTCTCGCGGATCGTCTCCAGCAGCGACCAGCTTATCGACTCGGCCTCCAGGGCCAATTGGCGGACCTTGGCTGCCGCGACCGTCTTCGCGGTCAATTCCGGCATCGTCAGGTCTTGCCGCCTGATCGCCAACTCCAGGCCGGGACACTCCTCCTCCAATTGGGTGGCATAACGAAAATCGCTCAGCAACACGTCTCCGGCCTGGCCAACTAGCAAGTAGCTGTCTTCACCCGTGAATCCCGTCAGGTAGGTCACGTTGACGGGGTTGGTGACGAGGATTGCACCGGCGGCGGATTGACTCAGCAAGCGCCGCAGCCGATCCCGGCGACCGAAATAGCGGTCTTTCATTGTCGTTTCCAAGGGGTGGTTCCACGGTAATCCCTCAGACTACGCTGTCACGGCCGGTTTCTCAAGGCGCAGTCCAGGTTTTCGCGCGCCGGCCGGTAGACTAAGATAGACCGTCATGACACCAATTGATCCCCATGAAATTGCCAGGCTCGCCGAGCAGTTGCTCGCCGGCGAGCTTTCCGTCGAGGATTTCACCGGCCGGATGTGCCGGCCATCGATCGCCGACGTGGGCGAGGCCCAGGTCGATCTGGACCGGAGCCGCCGATGCGGTTTTCCTGAAGTCGTCTATGCCCAGGACAAACCGGTCGAAACGATCGAGAGGATTTTTCACGCGATGGTCGAACACGGCATCGACGTGCTGGCAACGCGCCTGTCGCCGGAGAAAGCCGCGGTTCTGTTGGCGAAATTCCCGCTCGGGCGCTACAATGCCGTGGGCCGCACGTTTCGGATCCCCCTGCCGCAGCAGGCGCGGCCGTCGGGCAAGGTGGCGATCGTCACCGCCGGAACCAGCGACCTGCCGGTCGCCGAGGAAGCGCGCGAGACGGCCCTCTGGATGGGCGCTGAAGTGGTTACGGTCCAGGACGTTGGCGTGGCGGGGCCCCACCGCCTCACCGCCAGCCTGCCGATGATTGCCGATGCCGACGCGGTGGTGGTCGTGGCCGGCATGGAAGGCGCCCTGCCGAGTGTTGTCGGCGGCCACGTCGCCTGCCCGGTAATCGCCGTGCCCACGAGTGTCGGCTACGGCGCCAGTTTCGGCGGGCTTGCCGCGCTGCTCGGCATGCTCAACAGTTGTGCCGCGAATGTGACCGTGGTTAATATCGACGCCGGTTTCAAGGGCGGATATATCGGCGGGCTGATTGCCGGAAACGCCGTCAGACGCCGGGGCGAGTGATGCGCGTCGCGGGGTTCCCAAGCTGGAGCTTGGGAACCAGGTTTTAGGTGGGAACCAAGAGAACGCTTGGCGGAGGGGAGCGTTCCCAAGCTGGAGCTTGGGAACCAGGATTTAGGCGGGAACCAGGTGTTAGGTGGGAACCAGGTCTTAGGTGGGAACCAGGTCTAGAGGAGTGGGCGATGGCTGCCGGCGATCC
>JAMOAF010001171.1 GCA_023621895.1 Planctomycetota bacterium | reverse complement strand
CCAGGAGAGTTTGGAGATTGGGCGGGTCTGGAAACTGGATGATTCGCCTGGGGCGGCGGACAGGTTGATGCAGACGATTTCACGGTCGTTTCGAGCGAAAACATGCCGATTGGCGAACGCCGGATGTGACCAAACCACGTTTCGTCCGCGGACTTTGAGCGTTGGCTTGAGGATCTTCATGCGGCCGATTTCGTCGTACCCGGCGGGGCTGAGCCGCGCGAGGATCAACTCGCCGTGTTCGGTGAAGAGGAAGAATCGGTCTCCGTGGCGGATCAAGAATGCACTGGCCCAACGGTTGTCTCCTGTGGCATCAAGCGTCTCCCAGAGCCGCTCTCCCTTGTCCAGGTCCAGGCACCGCAGGTACCCGTAGCTGTCGATCCCGAACAGGTGATCGGCAAACACCGCCGGCGTCGACATCAGGCAATGCAGCTTGTCGGTGTTCCGCGGCAGCTCGCTCTTGCTGAAGCCCTGCCAAAGGAGTTCGGCCGCGGGCGTATTCGACGCCAGGCGCAGCATCCGCGGACCGTCGAAAAACGAGGAGACAAACAGCAATCGCCGTTGGGGATCAAAGACGGGCGTGGCGACCGAATGGGCCATCTTGGTCTTGTAGGGGAACTCCCAATAGGGCTTGCCGTTGGCCGGGTTGAGAGAATAGACGCCCAGCGAGTTCCAGAGAATCAGTTGGCGGGCGCCGCCGGCCTCGATGATGATCGGCGAGCTGTAACCGGGGTCCTCGGCGTCGAGGCTTCGCCAGACCTCCTCGCCCGACACGAGGTCGAGCGCTACGACGCACGCGCCGCCGGCGCCGCCGGCAAGCACGATCAATCGATTGCCGTCGACCAGGGGAGCGGAGGCCATGCCCCAGGGATTGATCACCGTGCCGAAATCGCGGACGTAGTTCTTGGACCAGAGCACCTTGCCATCGGCGGCGGCGAGACAAAACAAATCGCCCATCGCGCCGACGGTGTAGACCTTGCCGTCCCAGACTGTCGGGGTCGCCCGCGGGCCGGAAGGATAGCTGATCTGGTAGCGGCAGGGGTAAACGTGCTGCCAGAGGAGCTTGCCGGTCTTCGCATCGAGGCAGAACGCGCGTTCGGCCCCCTCGATCGGCGCCGTTACATTCCACTCGTTGACCGATTCCGCGGTGCCCGGCGGCAGAACGCGATCGCAGCCGAAGACGCGCCCTGCGGCCACGGCGGGGCCGGCGAATCCGCCGCCAATCGGCGTCCGCCACACATACTCCGGCTTCTCCGGCAGGGTTTCGACGATACCCGTTTCGCGCCAGACTCCATCGCGCTCGGGGCCGCGCCACTGGGGCCAGTCGTCGGCCGCCAGGCGACTTGCGGTTGCCAGCACCAAGGCGGTCGAAAGGCTCAAGAACAAACGCGGTTTCTTCATGTGTCGTTCCGAGTGTCTGCCAATGTCTGCGGTGGCGGTCGGTGAATCGACCGGGCATCGCTCCGGGGCGGAAACCAGGATAGAATCGTCTCAGCGCGGCCCGCCGCGGGAGACAACCGATACGATTATAGCCGGCGGTCGCGCGCCTCGCACGCGGCCTTGACGATTGATCATAAGAACGCCAGGCGAGTGGCCCGGCGGGCGGCCGGAATCGATGATCTGCCGCGAGAACGGCACGTTGGCCCTCGGGACGGTTATGGAGCAAGGTGAGCGGCGGGTCCGCAAGGGGGCTCTCGGGAGCAAGAGCAAGATGAAGGAAGTCAAAGGCGAGCGGTTCTACGTCCGGCTGGGCGCGTCCCAGGCGAGAAAGCGGCTTCGCGGGGTAGGCTTCGGAGTGCGAAAAGTCGAAAGTGCCGGCACCGGCCGCGCGCTGATCATCCATACCGCCACCGGCGAGCACCTCTGCCAGTTGAAGGCCGTGTTTCGCGATGTCCTGGAGGCTGAAGACGGAGAGCCCGGCACGGCCTGAATCGTCCAGGAGGACCGCCTCCCTAGAGGGGGGTAGCCTGGACTTTCCGGCAAATAGGATGGTCCGCATCTTGCCTTTCACGGCCGCTTGGCGAATCATTCGGAAGATAATTCGGGGAGGAATCACGCGGCGGCACGTCTGACTCGTTGGGGACGCGAGCCGGCCCGTTTCACTCGTTTCTCTTGCTGACAAGGAGAATTCAATGGTTCGGACAATCTGTCTGCTGGCGCCGGTAGCCTTGCTCCTTTCGTTTCTCTCCGCCGCTTACGCGGAGGGGGTGAAAATTGGCGACAAAGCGCCTCCCTGGTCGGGGATCATCGGCGTTGACGACAAGGAGCATGGTCTGGCGGACCTGAAAAAGGCAAAGGCCGTTGTCCTGGTGTTTACCTGCAACCACTGCCCGGTCGCCCAGGCCTATGAAGACCGGCTGGTTGCCTTGCAGAAGGACTACAGCAAGCGGGGTGTTCGGCTCGTTGCCGTCAACGTCAACAA
>JAMOAF010000864.1 GCA_023621895.1 Planctomycetota bacterium | reverse complement strand
AGGCCCGGCGTGGTTTCGGCGAACGAAAGACGCCTTGCGTTGCCTTTCGAATTGGGCTACACTCTTATACGAAAGTTTTATCGAACTTTCGGTGGCGGAACTGATGAACCGCTCCGTTCATATTCTTGCGGTCGCCGTCATGCTCCAGAGCGGGCTCGCCTGGTCGGCGGCAACGCTCGAGATACGCGGTACAAAAGTTGAATCAGGCCGAGTCATTTTGCCAGTGCTCTTGGGTGGCGACGTTGGCCCGGGGGTGTCAGCCATGGATTTCCGGCTGACGTACAACCCCAACCTGTTGCGGCCCCTGGTGGCGGAAGCCGGCGAGGCGGCGGTCCGCGCGGACAAGCGCGTGATGGCCAACCTGCAAACGCCCGGCGAATACGTCGTCGTCATGATGGGCTTCAACCAGTCGGTGTGCCAGTCCGGGGAAATGGTCCGGATAGTCATGGAGCCGGCGGCCGACTCCCTCGCGGGAGACTGGCAAGTGGGCATCATTGGGCAGACCCTCTCGTCACTGGAAGGAACGGTGATCGAAAGCCAAGCCCTTCCCTTCCAGCAGCCGGCTATCCCCCCGGACGAGGGCCCAGACGCCAGCCGGCGCCGACGCCCCGGGCAAGGGGCCGTCCCGGAGCCGGAAAGGGATACGCCCACGGCAACGGAGTCCGCGGAAGACAAGCCGCCCTCCCCGCCCGCCGCCTTTGTGGCGCCGCCCCCGATTCCCGTCGAGTCGGGCGCCAGAGACGCCTTTCACGCGGCAGCGGCCGAGGCGGACCGCGCGCGTTCCGGGATTGAGACGCCAGGCGCTCCAAGCGCCGCGGTTCCCCCGGAACCCCGCACGGACCTCGCTCAAGCGGATTTCGAAGCACCGCCCGCACCGGAGCGCACGCCGGCGCCCGAGTCCGGCGAAGCCGGGCAGGCCCCGGAGCCACAGGCCCCCCCGCGGGTCCAGGCGGCGGCGCCCGTGCCGCATGCGCCCCCGGCGGATATGACGACCGGCCACAATAACGACGATACGAAAACCGTGTCGAGGCCCGTGCTGATCGCGGTCTTGGCGGCGGCTGTCGCAGCCGCTGCAGGAGCCGGTCTCATTACGGCCTTTAGACGGTTTTTCTAAGGTCTTCCCCCGAAGAGAGGATGCCTAATCCTCTGCGGATCTCTAACGCACGTTAGAGTGACGCACCTCACCGGAGATGCCGGGCGCCCCCTCCCGGCATCTCCACCCCCTTTCTTACTTATCGGGATCGCGTCCTCTTGCATCGGTGCGGACCGGGCCATGGAACCGTTCCCACTGCCGTACGCACGCCAACTACGCCCCGCGCACCCTCCCCAGATTGGCCGACAACGAGACCCTCACCGCCGCGAGGACGACGCGTGTCCGGCGCCGGGCGCGTGCGATTGTTGCACGGCTCCGTGGCAGTCTGGTATGCTCTACACAAGATGCGGCCGAAATGGCCAAGGCGCAGTTACCAATTCGACTGGGATAGTGTGAAGGAAGGAGTCCGCCATGACCTCTAAAACTGTTTCCATTGGCGCTGTTCTGTTGCTTGCCGGAGCCCTGCTTGCCGGGTGCCCCTCCCAGCCCGTGCTGAAAGTCTCGTCGACCTCGCATCATTTCGGGGTCGTGGAAGACGCGTACGAGACGGCTTGGTCGTTTGAAGTGTGGAATGGCTCGAATAGCGCCGCGCCGCTGGTGTTCAGCGTGGCCTCGAGCGAACCGTGGCTCACGGCGACCCCGGCGACCGGCGAGAGCACGGGACGGGACGACAAGATCACCATCGACGTGACCATCGACCGCGACTACTCGGCGCTGACCAAAGCGGTGCCCGAGTTCTACGCCGGCATCGTGACGGTAACGTCTGACGTGGGCAGCGTGGCCGTCAAGGTCACCACCGCGCCCGACTATTTCACCGAGGAGTTTGACGGCGGCGTCGACATCGCCGACCGGACCTTCACGTTCGAGCCGGACGAGTCGCTGAGCTTCTACCGGGCGACCCAGTCGGAGGCCCCCGGATTCCCCGAGGACCCCGCGCCGGGCGCCATCCTGGATTTTGCGCAGAGCGACCCTGTCGAGGTCCTTCCCTGGTACGGGAAGCAGTTGCCCTTCTACGGCGTTGATTACGGCGCCTTCTACGTGAGCAGCAGCGGCGTGGTCGGCTTTGGCGAGCCGGGCGGCTCCGAGACGCTGGCGGACCACTTTGCGACGCCCCAGATCGTGGGCCTGTCGACCGTAGACGCCACGGCGGGCGGGCTGGTGTCCGTCTTGCAGACGGCCGAAAAACTGGTCGTCACGTATGAAGATGTCCCGACGGCCGAGAAGACGCTGGACTCAAACAACTTCCAGGTCGAGATGTTCTTCGACGGCACGATCCGGCTGACCTACCTCGGCGTCGATGCCGACAGCGGCATCGCGGGGCTTTCGTA
>JAMOAF010000165.1 GCA_023621895.1 Planctomycetota bacterium | reverse complement strand
GCCGGAGACCGTGAGCGCTTCGAGCCTGAGCAGACCCATCGCGCGAAGGTGGAGCATCACCTCGGGCACGCCGCCGGCCAGGTACGCCCGCAGCGTCGGATGGTTGACCGGGCCATTGGGCAGCACGTCGACCAGCCGCGGCACGGCCCGGTTGATACGCGTCCAATCGTCGATCGTGGGCCGGTTCAGGCCGGCCGCATGGGCGATTGCCGGGATGTGCAGGATCATGTTCGTCGATCCGCCGAACGCCGCGTGGACGACCATCGCGTTGTGGACGGCGTCTTGGGTGACGATCCGGCGGGTGGAGACGCCCCGCCCGGCGAGCGCCATCAGGGCCTTGGCGCTCCGCCGGGCGATGTCGAGCCAGATCGGCTGCCCGCTGGGGGCCAAGGCGGAGTGGGGCAGCGCCAGCCCGAGCGCTTCGCCGGCGACCTGGGCGCTGGCCGCCGTGCCGAAGAAGTGGCAGCCGCCGCCGGGCGACGCGCAGACCTGGCAGGCCCGCCGCCGAGCGTCACCCAGGCTGAGCTCCCCCCGGGCAAAGCGGGCCCCAACCGATTGAATCTTGCCGGTGTCTTCCCCCTCGGAAGGCGGCAGCGTCACGCCGCCGGGGACGAGCACGCAAGGCAGCTTGCGGAAGCTCGCCAGGGCCATCATCAAGGCGGGCAGGCCCTTGTCGCAGGTGGCCACGCCGAGCACGCCCTTGGCCGTGGGGATCGAGCGGGCCTGCCGGCGGAAGACGCTGGCCGCGTCGTTGCGGTAGGCCAGGCTGTCGAACATGCCGGGCGTGCCCTGGGTGCGGCCGTCGCACGGGTCGGAGCAATAGGCCGCATAGGGGACGGCGCCCGCTTGTTGAAACACGGCCGCGGCCGCCTCCAGGGCCAGTCCGAGCTCGAAGTTGCCGGTGTGGTGCCCCAGCGCGATCGGCCGACCGCCGGCGCCGCGGATTCCTCCCATCGTGCTGAGCATGACGAACTGGGGGCCCGCCAGGGCGGCGGGGTCCCATCCCATGCCGGCGTCTTCGGTCATGCCGAAGGCGTCGCCGCTGGCGCGGTGGATGAGCATTTCCGCCGTCAGCGGCAGCTCGCCCTCGGGGCCCGGCCCGCAAGTGATCACGTCGAAGCACGCCGGATCGCCGGTCTCGAGGATTTCGTCAGCTGAAAAATCACGTGCGGTGGCGGACGGGCTCACGGGAGGACCTCGCGGGCGTTGGCGGCACTACTCGCTGCGGATGGCAATTTCAGCCCAATAGGCCGCCTCGTAACGCCAGCCGGTCGGCTGGTTGACCAGCTCCAGCTTGACCTGGCGGCCCGCCAGCGGGCTTAAGTCCACTTCCTGCGTGAGCCAGTGTCCCTCGGTCGCCGTCGCCGGACTGACCGGTTTGCGGAGGACTGGCTTGCCGTCGACGCGGACGACCAGGTCGAAGTCGCCCTGGGGGTCGTGGCCGACGACGATTCGCAGCGTCGTCTTTTTGCCTTCGGGCAGCGCGACGTTCTTGGCCAGTACGCAGCCGGTTTGGCGGTCCAGGGGGTGGGTCAGGAGGACGTTTTTCCGGCCCTGCCACTCGGCGCGGAGGCCGGGCGACATGTCCTGCCCGCAATCGCTGATCGTCCACCCCGGCGCGAATTGCGCCACGGCTTCTTTCATTCCCTGGGGGAGGTTGGCGTAGACGATCTGGGCCATTTCCTCGTGCGTGAAGCGGCTATTGGCGATCGGGCCGGGGTCCCAGCTCAGCTCCAGCTCGCTGGGCAGGAGCGCCTTGACGGGAATCACGAACACTTCCTCTCCGGTGGAGTTGCGCTCGACGCGCCCGCCGTGGCGGGCGAGGAACTGGCGGGCGAGTTTTTCGCAGGCATCGATCAGCTTGGGGAAGTTGTAGGCCGTGTGGCTGAACTCGCGCTGTTCATCCAGCCCGGTATTGAATCGGGCCGGCAGGTTTTCGAATCCGATCGTGGCGAACAGCACGCCGGCCGAACTCGACGGGTTGCAGTCCGAATCCATGCCGCAGCGGCAGGAGATCAAGATCGTCCGGTCCGGATCGCCGTTGCCGTAGAGCAAGCCCATCAGCACGTAGGCGCCGTTGATCTTGCAGTCGATTCCGCCGTTGGAGGCCTTTTGATACTCCGGGTCGAGGCGGTACTTCTCCTGGCACTTCCGCCACGCCGCCTCCCAGTCGCCGGGATCGGCGCGGCGCCAGGCGAGCATGTCGCGGACCATTTCCGCATACTGGCAGTCGCGGGGAATCGCCGCCAGCGCCGCCTGGATGATCTTCACCGGATCGGTTTCGAAAAACGCCGCCGCGTACATCGCGCCGATGAACTGCCCGGCGTACATGCCGTCGCCGTAGTTCATCAGCCGCCCGAACCGCTCGCCGAGGTCGACGGCCACCTGCGGCATCCCGGGCGCGATCAGCCCGGAATAATCG
>JAMOAF010000567.1 GCA_023621895.1 Planctomycetota bacterium | reverse complement strand
GGCCCAGAACGCGAGGATCCATCACATCGGGCTGAAGCATGGCAAACTCCTCGGTATTGACTGCCGCCCGTGATAGAGGGAGGCGGCTCCTGCCAAGTAAGATGGGGGGCAGGCTGCACGACATGCAACCGCCACCATCTATTATTCGCTCCGTTTTTACAAAGTCAATAGATTCTGCTGCCTGCGCAGCGCAATGTAAAAAGACACGACATTCGTCGCTTTCGGTCAGCGGCTAGAGGTCCCGCTTGTCGATCACGCGCTTGGCCTTGCCTTCGCTTCTGGCGATCGAGTGGGGTTCGACAAGGCTCACGTTCACGCGGATGTTCACCGTCTGCTCGATCGCCTTGGCCAGCCGTTGCTGCAAGTTCTCCATCGCGCTGACGCGGTCGCTGAACAGCTCGGGAGTGACTTCGATCTGGACGTCGACGTCGTCGAGGCCGCGTTGCCGCGTGAGAGTGATCTGGTAGTGGGGCAGGGTCCCCTCGACGCGGAGCAGGGCCTCTTCGATCTGGCTGGGGAAGACATTCACGCCGCGGACGATGAACATATCGTCGCTGCGGTGAAAGATGCGGCGGATGCGGCGGAGCGTCCGCCCGCTGGGGCTGGCCCCGGGCAGGAAGGCCGTGATGTCGCGGCTGCGGTAGCGGAGCATCGGCATCGCCTGCTTGGTGAGCGTTGTGATCACCAGCTCGCCGTCCTCGCCCTCGGCGACCGGCTGGCCCGTTTCGGGATCGACGATTTCGGGATAGAAGTGGTCTTCGAAGATGTGCAATCCGTTCTGCCCGGCGCACTCGGCGCCGACGCCGGGGCCGATGATTTCCGTCAGGCCGTAGATGTCGTAGGCCTTGATCCCGGCCGCCTCCTCGATCCGGCGGCGCATCGCCTCGGTCCATGGCTCGGCTCCGAACACGCCGACGCGGAGCGGCAAGTCGCGGACGTCGACCCCAATTTCGGCAGCCCGATCGAGCACGTGCAGAAAGTAGCTCGGCGTGCAGCAGATCGCGGTGACCCCGAAATCCTTGAGGATCATGATCTGCCGATCGGTGTTTCCGCCGGAAGTGGGGATCACGGTCGCGCCGAGGGCCTCGGCGCCGTAGTGCGCGCCGAGCCCGCCGGTGAACAGGCCATAGCCGTACGAATTCTGCACGATGTCGCCCTCGCTGAGTCCGGCCGCGGCGAACGTGCGGACCATGACATTCTTCCAGACGTCGAGGTCGTGTTGCGTGTAGGCGGCCACGATCGGCTTACCGGTCGTGCCGCTCGAGGCGTGCAAGCGGACAATCTGGTCCATTGGCGCGGCGAACAGTCCGAACGGATATTCGTCTCGCAGGTCCGCCTTGACCGTGAAAGGGAGTTTTCCGACATCGTCGATCGAGCGGATGTCGCTGGGGGTGACGCCCAACTGGTCCATCCGCCGCCGATAGAACGCGACGTGCTGATACACCCGGCTGACGACTTCCTTGAGGCGCTGCGACTGGAGGCCGCGCAACTGCTCCCGCGGAACGTAGTCGAGGCTGCTTGCCGGGTGGAACCGCGCGGCGGCGTCGCGCCCGGACGCCTTGGAATCGCTCATGAAATCCTCGACGACATGGAATGAATTGCCAAGCAGCCTGCGCGGCAGGGGTGCAAAACCAGTTATTCTACGCTTTGAAATTGGCCACGCAACAGTTCTTGGTCCCCCCCTCTGGCCCGGTCCTTCCGCGACCGGCGAGGCGCGTGTGGGAGAGGCGCGTCGACCGTGACCTCACGCCGGGTGGCGGAACAAATTCACGCTTCCCAACACGCTGGCGCCCGACTTCTTCAGGATCTCGATCGCCGCGTCAGGCTGGTCGAAGCGGAAGACCATCGTCGCCCTGCCCTTGTTGCCCAGCGCGAAGGCGTACATGTACTCGACATTCACGCCCGACTCTTCCAAGGGGCGGAGCAGCGCCGCCAGGCCGCCGGGGCGATCCTCCACCTCGGTGGCCACGACCTCGGCGACGTTGACCACGCAGCCGGTTGCCTCGAGGACGGCCTTGGCTCGCTTCCAGTCTTCGACGATCAATCGCAGGATGCCGAACCGCTGCGTGTCAGCCAGCGACAGCGTGCGGATGCTGATCCCCGCGTCGGCCAGGGTCTGGCAGACGGAACTCAAGTGGCCCGGCTTGTTCTCCAGAAACAGCGAGATCTGGCTGATCTTCACGGCTGGCTCCTTCTCGGACTTCTGGAAAGAAGAGCGGCAATCCCCGTGCTCATCACGCTCCGCCGCGCCGCGACTCAGCGCGGAGTGCGAGGCGCCTTGCGACCGTCGCATCGCCGGTCCCAAACACTTCATGATATCCCATCCGGCCGCGGCGCTGCAACCGCAAGCGGCAAGTCTCAAGGCCTAATTCCCGCTGGCCAACGCGGGGCTTGGCTCGACCTTTGCTCGGCAGCACCGGAT
>JAMOAF010000993.1 GCA_023621895.1 Planctomycetota bacterium | reverse complement strand
ACATCGATTCGCTAAGCGAACAGGAGATGGCCGATCTGGTCGAGTTTGTCCGGTCGCTGTGAGCCGGCGGCTAGAGGGAAAAACGGTCTCTGGTGGGCAATTCCAGCCGGGCTGCTTGTGCCGCTCGATGGCGTCTGCCGCGAGATCAACAGACAGCTTCCCCGTCCTCGCCGGCGCGCTGACCACCCTGGCGGGCGTCCTGCGCATCGGATAGAATTGACTGGAATGGCCCGGAGTGGCCCGCCTTTGCCGTGGGCAACGGCGATTGGGCCGGATGCTGGATATCCGCTGGGCGGATCGGCCGGCCCATTTCCCCACAGTGTTTCCCCAAAAGACCGCGCCGGCGAGTGAGCGCAATCGCCACCCCTCCCGCAGGGGTGGCGCAGACAGTCGCCTGGTCTTGCTGAATTTCGTGTTTCCCAGGAGCCCAGACAGATGATCGTAACGACCAAGGAACTCTTCAAACACGCGTACGGCAACTATGCCGTCGGCGCCTACAATATCAACAACCTGGAGCAGACGGTCGGCCTGTTCCGTGGCAACCTGGGCAAGGCGGCTTCCAACGCGGACAACGTCGACACGTCGAAGGCCGCCCCGTTCATCATCCAGATTTCCCGCGGCGCCCGCGACTACACCGACAAGCGCTTTCTGGAGGCGATGATTCGCACGGCGGAAGAGGTCTTTCCCGAGGTGATCTTCGCGGTCCACCTCGACCACGGCACGGAAGAGGTCTGCTACGACTGCATCGAGAGCGGGTTCTACAGCTCGGTGATGATCGACGCCTCGCACCACGAGTTCGAGAAGAACATCGAGATCACCCGGCGCGTGGTCGAACGGGCCCACGCCAAGGGGATCGTCGTCGAGGCCGAACTCGGCCAGCTTGGCGGGGTGGAGGAAGACGTTGTGGGCAGCGTCTGCCTGACCCAGCCGGATCAGGCCGCCGAATTCATCGAGAAATCGGGGTGCGATTCACTGGCCGTGGCCATCGGCACCTCGCACGGCGCTTACAAGTTCTCCGGATCCCAGGGCCTGCGGGTCGACGTGCTCGAAAAAATCCAGAAGGCCGTCCCCAAGAACTTCCCGCTGGTGATGCACGGCTCCAGCAGCGTCCCCAAGGAGTGGGTCGATCGGATCAACGCGGCGGGCGGCAAACTGGCCAACGCCAGCGGGGTGGACGAAAACCAGTACCTGCCCGCTGCCAAGCTGGGCGTCTGCAAGATCAACATCGACACCGACGGGCGGCTGGTCTGGTGCGCGATCCACCGCGAGTCGTTCCGCGACGATCCGGCGAACTTCGACCTCCGCCCGCCGGGAAAGAAGTTCATGGCCGCCTACGCCCAGTACATCGCCCACAAGAATGGCAAGCTGGGCTCCGCCGGCCAACTCGAGTCGGTCCGCAAATCGCTCGGCAAGTAGCACGCGGTTCATTCCGCTTGCCCGTCAGGCATCGCGCAGTTCATTCCGTTGCCTCGCAACCAAGCGTCCTGTGGAATTGCTGTTCCCCAGCCGCGTTGGCCTGCGCCATCTGACGCTGCCGGAATTCGACCGGCGTCATTCCGGTCACGCGCTTGAAGACCAGGCGCATTCGTTCCACGTTGGGAAAGCCGCAATCCCTGGACAGCGTGTGAAACTTGATTCTCTCGGGCACGCTGAGAAAATGCTTGACGCGTTCGACCCGCTTGCGGCAAAGATAGTCGTGAGGGCTGCAACCGAGCGCGTCGCGGAAACGAGTCTCCAATTGCCGGCGCGAGATTGCCGTGGCCCTGACAACCTCGTCGATGCCGAAACACTCCTGGATGTGGTCGTGGATGAAATGCTGGGCCTCGGCCAAGTGGGGATCCTCCACGGCGATCGTGTCGGTGGACTGCCGGGCGACGACCCCAATTACTCGAACTGCCAAGTCGCTCGGTACATCAAGGCCGTTCATCAGCCGATCGAGCATTTCCGCGCTGACGATTCCCAGCTCCCAGGAATCTCGCGCTACGCTGCTTAATGTCGGTTGGCAGAATTCGCACAGCGTCGGATCGTCTTCCATGCCGATCACGGCCACGTCGTGGGGAATCCGCAGCCGCAGGTTCTGACACTCTTCGATCACCGCCCGCGCACGGTAGTCCTGGACGCCGAGGATTCCCACCGGCGGGCGCAATCGCTTCAGCCACCGCGCCAGCATGTCGATTCGTTGCTGGAGATACTTGCAGCTTTGCGGCACATTCAGCGCCATGCAGGGGACATTCGCCTGCTTGGCGCAATCCGCGAAGCCGGCGAACCGCAGATCATTGAACCAATAGCCGTCCATGCCGTAATAGGCGAGGCGGCGCAGTCCCCGCTCCAGTAAATGCTCGGCTGCCAGCCGTCCCATAAGGTAGTGATCGGGTCTGACGCGGGGAAAGCCCGTCTCGCGGAACGTCGACGCGTTGTTGAG
>JAMOAF010000734.1 GCA_023621895.1 Planctomycetota bacterium | reverse complement strand
CGGAGGTGCAAGCGTAGGCCCTGGGCGGATCGGATTTCTGCATTACTACCGCTACCACTACCGTTACGACAATCCGCGACTCGACGGAAAACCGATCACCTGGCAGCGGCCCGGCGCGACGTTTGAGACCGAAGGCGATTCGGTCATCGCCAGCGACGGCGGCGCCGGCCAGCCGGATCGCTATCTATTGGCCAGTGGTGCTCCGGACGATTTTGTCTTGGAATGGACGATGACGCGCCTGGAGGACTTGGGCAGTCAGGACCGGGCATGGGTCGTGTTCCGAGTCGATCCGAGGAACACCGCGCGGCGCAGCTCCTTTGCCCTGGCATCGTATTGCGCGAAGGCCAATCAACCCTACCATTTCCGCCTCGAGGTCCGCGGCGACCGAACGGAACTCGCCCGCGATGGGCAGATGATCACTTCGCATCCAACGGAGTACAGTCCAGCGCCGGATTGGCAATGGCTGATCTACGACCTGCCTTCTGAAGCCGGCGTGGAGCCGGATCGGTTGAAGCTGGATCAAGGCAAGTTCGCCAACTCCGGCGAGTACCGGAACGGCTGCTCGCTGTTTCCCTCCAGCGGCGTCGCCGTGCTCCGGCAAGCCGATGACGACTTCACCGCAGACCCCGACGGCACGGCCGTGTCGCTCAGCTTCGGCCCGTATGGCGGCGGGCACGGGCACCCCGACAAGTTGAACCTCGTGCTCTATGCGCAAGGGCGGCAGTGGCTTCCCGACTTCGGCAGCATGCCCTACGAGACTTCCGACAAGGCCGAATGGACCGCCCACACGGTCAGCCACAATACGGTCGTCGTCGACGGCGTCTCGCAGCGGCCCAGCGGCAAACGCAATCAACAGTGGCCGGTCGACAGCGCCTCGGAGAGGGTGGTCGGCAAGCTCGACCAGTTCGATCCGGCGGCGAAGCTCGTCGCCGCGTCGTGCGACTCCGCTTACGAGGGTCTCACGCTACGGCGCACGGTCCGGCTCTGCCGGCACTGCGTCGTCGACGAGTTCAGCGTCGAACCCGGAGAGGGGGTTGCCGCGCGGCGCCGGTTCGATTACGTCCTGCACATCGACGGTGATTTCGCCGATAGTTCAGTGCTGCTCCAGCCGCGTTCGGGCCGGCTCGGCGACGGTTGCGGCTACCAGCGCGTCGAGCAGAAGCAAGGCACGACAACGGCCGGCGCCGCCACGCTCCGGTTCACGTCCGCGAGACAGCAATTCCGCATCTGGATCGTGCCGACCGATGAAAGTCCGGCCGAGGTGATCGTGGCGGAAGGCCCGACCAATAGTCCAAAAGAGACCAAACCGATGCTCATCTTGCGGCGTACGGCGGCGGCCGCCCGATTTGTGACCGTGCTGGAACCCGTGACCCAGGCCCAGTCGCTCGGCGGCGTGCGGACCGAAAAGGATCCCGATGGCCGGCAAGTCCGGCTGGTTCTCGAATGGTCGACCGGCAGCGACCGCATCCGGCTCGGGGGGAAGGCGCCAGGAGCCGTTCTTGATGCGATTTCAGGCCTTCGAAACGGTTCCTGACACGTTCTTCCCTCGCGGATCAGGCATCTTCCTCGATAACCCTGAGTCCGATCAGGGCGGCCAGATCCTTGACCCCTTGCCGATGATCGCCCAACGTGCCCGACCGGTGCACGCCGTACTTGTCCGGGTAAACGTACCGCTCTATCTTCTTGGCATCTTTGACCTTGAGGGCGAACTTCGTCCGGCACATCGTTTCGTTCCAGTGGGGCTTGTAAGGCGAAGGCACCTTGGTCAGCCCCATCGCCTGCGCAGTCGGATTGGCGATCGTCGTTCCCGTGTGAACGAGCACGTCCTTGCTCAGAACGTCGATCCGCCAGATCGTGCCGGGTTCGTTGGGCGGGTAGAGGACCGACGTGCAGGCGCCGACCCCGGTCCGGGAATGGGCGCGGACGGAGCGCTCGCGATGGTCCGTGATCACGTAGGGGATCCGCCGCTCGTCGCCCCACGGAGTCCAGGGGGCGCCGCAGTGCATCATGTAGGACACGTTGTTGTACGTGTCGAGCATGTAGTCGCCCATCATGCTCGGCCTGCCGAAGGCGTGCTGGGCGAGCATGTGCGTCAGAACGACGTCGATGTGCGCCTGGCAGCAGCCGACCTGCCCGGTTTTCTGAAGCTCGGAGTTCGCCATGCTCGGCCAGATCTTGTCTTCCGGCTTGGGATTCTTGACGAGCGACCGCAAGTGAAAAGCAATCGCCGTGGCGTCGTACTTCTGCATGAGGATCTTCATCGCCAGGTAGACTTTGGCCGAGCGGACGACCTCCGACTCGATGGTGTTGACCATGGCGGCCGCCTCGCGGATCCACATCCTGGCGATCTTGCCGGCCTCGTCGCTTTCGCCATGCCAGAGCCGTTCGATTTCCGGCTCGGCGGCCACCTCGTCCAGGCCGATC
>JAMOAF010000160.1 GCA_023621895.1 Planctomycetota bacterium | reverse complement strand
GCTGGAGCTTGGGAACCAGGTGAAGCTGGAGCTTGGGAACCAGGTGAAGCTGGAGCTTGGGAACCAGGTGAGCCCGATCCCAAAAACTGAACCCCGAACCCTGAACCCTGAACCCTTCACTCCATGCTTACCCTTACCTGTCCGATCCATGACTCGTTCCGCGTTCGCCAGGTGGCCGGGATGTTTGACGTGCCGCTGGCCGAAAAGGCCACGCGGCGGCTGGAATTCGAGGCGCCGGACCTCGAAAGCCCCTGGCGGATCGGCCTGATCGTCGGCCCGTCGGGCAGCGGCAAGTCGACCGTCGCCGGGCACCTGTTTCCGCGCGCGTTGGCGCGGCCCCAACCTTGGCCGGAAGATCGGGCGGTGATCGACTGCCTCGGCGAGCGGCCGATCAAGGAGCTCACCGGCGCGCTGACGGCGGTCGGCTTCAGCTCGCCCCCGAGTTGGATCAAGCCCTATCATGTGCTTTCGACGGGTGAACGATTCCGCTGCGAGCTCGCCCGAGCCCTGCTCCGGGCCGCGGAGGAGGGTCCGGCCGGGCATTCGGCGGTCGTCTTCGACGAGTTCACGAGCGTCGTCGATCGGACGGTCGCCCGGGTCGCCTCGGCGGCGGTTGCCAAGGCGGTCCGCTCGGGCCGGCTGGCTTGCCGCTTCGTGGCGGTGACCTGCCACTACGACGTGGCGCGCTGGCTCGCGCCCGACTGGATGCTCGACATGGCCACCGGCGAGTTGGCCGGGAGGCGTCTTCGGCGGCCTCCGATCGAACTGGCAGTCTTTCACTGCCGGCCGTCTGTTTGGCGGGTGTTTGCGCCGCATCACTATCTGACGGGCTCGCTGAGCCCCGCATCGCGGTGTTTCGCAGCCGTCTGGGAAGGCCGCCCGGTCGCCTTCTGCTCGACGGTCTCGCTGATCGGGCGCAAGGGGCATCGGCGGGTCAGCCGCCTGGTAACCCTGCCAGACTACCAGGGGATCGGGATCGGCTCGGCACTGCTCGGCGCGGTGGCCGGCCTGCATTCCGAACAGGGACACCGGGTGAGCATCACCACGAGCCACCCGGCGATGATCGGCCACCTCCGCCGCAACGCCGGCTGGCGGGCGGCGCGCGTCAAGCGCGCCGGCACCCGCGGCAGCAGGCGATTCTCCGGCATTTACCGCGATTCCGCCGGGCGCGCGGTCGTATCGTTTGAATACCGCGGCGGCGCTGGTTCTGTTTGACTAAACAAGGATTCGATGCATGGGACGAGGCAAGAGAAAGCGGATTCTCGAAGACTCCCAGAAGCGGGGCAGGATTCTCGGAGTCCTCGCGATCGGTTGCAGCCTCCGCGCGGCCGCCCGAATCGTCAACTGCTCGCCGTCGACGATCTGCCGGGAGGCGCGGCTTGATGCGGACTTTGCCGCGGCGTTGGAGAAGGCGAAAGGCGACTCGGAGGTCAACTTCATGAAGCGGATCTTCGACGCTTCGAAGAAGGACCAATATTGGCGCGCCGCCGCCTGGGCGCTCGAACGCCGCCATCCGCAACATTACGCGCCGCGCTCGCCAGACGCAATCACCGTCGGTCAAATCGCCAGACTGGTCGCCAAGATCTCGCAGATTATCGAGGAGGAGATTCCCGCCGCCCGGTTCCGCAAGAAAGTGCTCGCCCGGCTCGATGCGCTGACGCAGGAAGCGTTTGGCAGTCAGCAGTCAGCGGTCAGCCGTCAGCGATCAGATGAATAGGTTAGAGGTCACAGTGGAGGAGCTGGCGGCATGAAAGACTGAAAGACCGAAAGACCGAACCCTTCTGCCGGTTCCCAAGCTGGAGCTTGGGAACCAGGTGACCCCGACCCCAAAAACTGAACCCTGAACTCCGAACCCTTCCTCATGCCACCACGACCGTTCTACTCCGACGAACCGATCCCCGACTGGATGGTCTATTTGCTCCGCCGTGTGCGCGACGGGCTGGCCGAGCGGCATGGGCGGGCGCGGCGCGCGGACGCCGGCGCGGTCCGCCTGAACCTGATTGACTGGTCGCGGTTTTTTCTGCCCGATCATTTCACGCGACCGCCATCCCAGATGCACCACTGGCTCGGCGACCAGCTTGACAGGTGCGTTTGCCGGCGGGGGCGGAAGATCAACCTGCTGGCGCCGCGCGGGGCGGCCAAGTCGACCGTCGCCGCGCTTGCCTATCCGCTCCGCGAGGTCCTCGAAGGCCGCGAGCCCTACATCTGGATCGTCTCCGACACCCGGCGCCAGGCCGAGGCCCACCTGGAGAACCTCAAGAACGAGCTGGCCGGCAATCCGGCGCTCGCCCGGGCGTATCCCGATTCTTGCGGCAAGGGCCCGGTCTGGCGCAAGGGGTCGATCGTGCTGGCCAACGGCGCGGCGATCGACGCGTTCGGGACCGGCCAGCGAATCCGCGGCCGGCGGTTTCGCGCGCACCGCCCCACGCTGATCATTTGCGACGACCTGGAGAGCGACGACCAGATGCGCTCGGCCGCCGCCCGGCAGCGGTCGCGCGATTGGTTCCAGGGCTCGCTGATGAAGGCGGGAACGCCGGAAACGAACGTTGTCCACCTGGCCACGGCGCTGCATCGCGACGCCCTGGCGATGCGGCTCTGCCGCACTCCGGGCTGGACCTCGCGCGTGTTTCGGGCGATTCTCCGCTGGCCGGCGGCAATCTCGCTCTGGCACGAGTGGGAGGCGATCTACACCGCGGCCGATCGCAGCGACGCCGATCGCGCCGCCGCGCGGTTCTACCGCGAGCACCAGAGTGAAATGGACGAAGGCGCGGAGGTGCTCTGGCCGGAGCTGGAGAGTCTTTACACCCTGATGTGCATGCGCGCGGAGGGGGGCCGGGCGGCCTTCGAACGGGAGAAACAGAACGCGCCGATCGCCCCCGAACAGTGCGAATGGCCCGAGGAATACTTCGACGAGCGGGCGTGGTTCGACGAGTGGCCCGAGACTCTGGCGATCAAGACCCTGGCCCTTGACCCGAGCAAGGGGGCCGACGCGCGGCGCGGGGATTATTCGGCCTTCGTGATGCTCGCGGTGGATCGCCGCGGCGTCCTCCATGCCGAGGCCGATCTCGCCCGCCGCTCGGTCGCCCAGATCGTCGCCGACGGCGTGGCCCTTTACCGGCGATTCCGGCCGCACGTGTTCGGCGTCGAGGCCAACCAGTTCCAGGAACTGCTCGGCGGGGAACTGGCCGCCGAGTTCCGCCGCCAAGGGGTGTTGGCCCCAGGCGTGCAACTGATCGACAACCGCGTCAACAAGCTCGTCCGCATCCGCCGGCTCGGCCCCTACCTGGCCGCCGGGAGGTTGAAATTCAAGTCCGGCTCGCCGTTGACGCTGCTGCTGGCCGACCAGCTTCGCGACTTCCCCGCCGGCGACCACGACGATGGCCCCGACGCCCTCGAAATGGCCGTCCGGCTGGCCGAGCAGTTCGCCGCGGAATCCGCTTACGACGACGGGCTGCCGCGGCGGCTGCCAATCGACTGAAGAAGAGAATACTCAAGGTTCAAGTTCCAAGGCTCAATGACCAAAGGTTCAAATTCCAAATTCCAATAACCAGACATCACGCCAAGACAGCGCGTCGCGTGTCTTGAACCTTGGAAATTGGAATTTGGGCCTTGTGTATTTCACTCCACAGGAGCTTTCCCATGCCCCGAGCCAACACCTACTCTCGGCTCCTCGAAATCTTCGACCGGCTGGCCGACGACCTGGTCGATCCGGCGGAACCTTTCTATGACGCCGACGGCACGCGCTGGTCGATGATCGCCGGCGGGCTGGCGCGCGAGTCCGCCGTGCCGTTCGGCAGCGAGCAGCAGCTTGCCGAAATCCGCGCCGAGTGCCGCGCGCTGGCCGTCTCCAATGAGTTCGCCATCAACGGCCACGAGAATCGGATTTCGTACGTCGTCGGCCCGGGACACGCCTACCGGGCGGCGCCGAAACCGGGGTGCAGCGGGCCGGCCGGCCTGGCGGCGGAGGTGCAGGCGGTTCTCGACCAGTTCGTCCGCGTGAATCGCTGGCGCCGCCGGCAGCAGGAGATCATCCGCCGGTGCGATCGCGACGGCGAGGCGTTCTTGCGATTCTTCGTCGATTCCGGCGGCATGACCCACGTGCGGTTCATCGAGCCCGAGCAGGTCGCCACGCCCCGCGGCAGCCAATACGATCCGAGCGCCACTTTCGGCATCCGCACCGGCGCGGCCGACGTGGAAACCGTCCGCGGCTACTGCGTCGACGGCGCCTGGATCGACGCCGAGTGGATTCAGCACCGCAAGGCCAACGTCGACGCGAATGTGAAGCGCGGCCTGCCGCTCTATTATCCCGTCCGCAAGAACCTTCGCCGCGCCGAGCGGCTGCTCCGCAACATGAGCGCGGTCGCCGAGATCCAGTCGGCGATCGCCATCATCCGCAAGCACGCCTCCGGCACGCGGGGAGCGATCGAGCACTTCGTCCAAAGCCAGGCCGACGCCGCCCGCGTGGACCCGGGCACGGGGCGAACCAGCTATTTCCGCCGCTATGCGCCCGGCACGGTCCTCGACGCGTTCGCGGGCACCGACTACGAGTTTCCCGCGGCCGCAATCGACGCGGGACGCTACGTGATCGTTCTCCAGGCGGAACTGCGGGCGATCGCCGCTCGGCTGGTGATGCCCGAATTCATGCTCACCAGCGACGCATCGAACGCCAGCTACGCCTCGACGATGGTGGCCGAAGGCCCCGCCGTCCGCATGTTCCAGCGCTTGCAGCACGAGCTGGTGGACGACGACCTTCAAGTCATGGAGCGGGTTGTCGACGCCGCCGCCGCGGCCGGCCGTCTGCCCCGAGAGGCCGCCGCGTCCGTCGAGATCAGCGCCGTGCCGCCGAGCCTTGCCGTTCGCGATCGGCTGCGCGAAGCCCAGGCCGACCAGATTCTCGTCCGCGCCGGGGCGATGAGCGCGGAGACCATGGCGCGGCGGCATGGGGTGGAGCCCCAGGGGTAGACAGAAATGGCCGATGGCGAATCATCGCGGCGCGGAGCAGAAGGGTGGGAAGACCACCGCTGACAGCCGGGCGTTTTCCTGTTATCATGCCGGCTGGTGGGCCGCCTGGCGATCTGATCGGTGTCCGGCTCGTGCGAAAGGCGCTCGATGTTTTACAGGCTCGACAGCACGCGCGTGACGCTGCGCGAATACTGGTGGGGGACGCGCAGTCCGCTGGTTGTCTTCGGCTGGCTGGCCAAGTGGTTGAGAATCCGGCTGCCGGGATCGGTCGACGATCCGAACGTCGAGTGGCTCGCTCCCTTCCGCGTCGCCCCCGGCGACTTGCCCGCCGAAGCGCGGAGCAAGTTCCACGCTTTGCACGACTCGATCGAGGCAATCGGGTTCCGCTCGCCGGTCTGCTATTGGGTCCACGACACCCAGCATCAGACCGACATCTACCAGGCGGCCTACGTGCACCAATCGGGCCAGGCGTTTGCCAAGCTCCACTGCCGCATCTGGCGTCTTCCCAGGCCGCCCCGGCAATACTTCTTTCCGATGTTCCTGACACGGTTCACCGACGGCAGCCACCTGGTCTCGACGGCGGGCCGGCGCGACATCCTGGCCCCGCCCGGCTGCCGCGAGAATCGGCTCGTCGGCGCCGCGCCCGAGGTCCTTTGGGCCTCCCACCAGCGCGCCGTCCAGGAGGAACAGCTTTTCAAGACGGTCGCCCCGGTGCGCGACGAAGCGGACCTGGCCGCCGCCGTTGAAACACATCATGCGATGCTCCGCGACTTCCACGTCGAGCGCGGCGTTTTCGCGCCGCTGCCGGAGGAAGAGGAGCGCCCGGTGGCCGAAGCCGCGGCAGCGGCCCTATCCGGCGGCCCCGGCGGAGAAGACCGCTCGCAGGACCTGGCCATTCTGAACGAGATCGAGAAGCTCCGCAACAAGCGTTCGAGCTGGGGCGCGGCCCTGACCGTGCTCGTCGTCTCGGTGCTGTTCTTCATTGCCCTGGGAAAGGCCGTCTGGTCGTGGCAGTTCGTCCTCCTCCTGCTGCCGATCCTGTTTATCCACGAGCTGGGTCATTTCGCGGCGATGCGGCTGTTTCGCTACCAGAACGTGCGGATGTTCTTCATACCGTTATTCGGAGCGGCGGTGGCGGGCCATCACTACAACGTGCCGGGGTGGAAGAAAGTCATCGTTTCGCTGTCCGGGCCGCTGCCCGGCATCTTCCTGGCCGCTGCTCTAGGCACGTTGGCGATGACGTACGATATTCCCTGGCTCTTGGCTGGAGCGATGCTCGCGGTGCTGGTCAACGGTTTCAACCTGCTTCCGCTGATTCCGCTTGACGGCGGTTGGGTCATGCACTCGCTGCTGTTCTGCCGCCACTACGTGCTCGACGCGGGTTTTCGCCTCTTGGCCGTCTGCGTCCTGCTGGCGGGGGCCTACCTCTTGGCGGACCCGATTCTGCTGGTCTTTGGATTTCTGATGGCGATGGCGCTGCCGGTGGCGTTTCGCATGGCCCGCGTCGTCGAGACGCTCCGCCGGCGCGGGGTCGCGGCCACTTCGCCCGACGACCAGTCGATTTCGCCCGAGGCGGCCTCAGTGATCGCCGGCGAAATCCGCAACCAGTTTTCGCAGCGGCTTTCCGTCAAGAACCTGGCCCAGTTCACGCTCCAGGCGTTCGAGGCCCTGAACGCCCGGCCGCCCGGCATTCTGGCGACGGTCTTTCTCGGCGGCGCCTACGCCGGCAGCTTTGCCCTGTCCGCCGTGCTGCTGGCTCTGCTGGTTATCGGCCAACAGGTGAACCTGGCGGATTTCTTCAGGGCGGCGGCGCACGCTCCGCAGCAGCCGATCGCCGCCGAGTTGATCGAGAGGGCCGGCTTGCGGGAGGCCCCGGCCGCACCTGGCGAAAAGACGATCATCGTCAGGTTTGCCGCCCACGAGAAAGCGAAAGCGGCATTTGACGAGTCGCGCAACCAGGTTCCAGCCGGCGGGACGCTGGTGCTGTTCGGCAACCTGTTGATGCTCGCGATCCCTGTGGAAGGCGACGCCGACGACGAAGTCTGGGCCGAGCGGCGGGGCACCCAGGCCGACGGAGTTTTTGTCGCCGCGGCACCCTATGAAAACAGTTTCGCGTTTGCCGCGATTGCCCCCAACGCCGAAACGGCCGTGGAGATCGAGGAGGCGCTCGAGGGCTACCTGTCTGAATCGCACTCGATGAACCTCGTGCCGCCGTGGCATCCCGACTTGCCGCTGAGCCCGGCGCAGCGCGATGCAAGAGGGCTCTATCTGAGACTGCTCCGGGCGGAAGCGGTCCACGACGATCCACGCCAGCAGCGGTTGCGGCAGCAGATCGCCGAGGCGCACCGCAAAGGAGACGGGGAGCGAGCGGAATCGCTCGGCAAACGGTTGCGGGAGACAAGCCGCCGGATCCGCGCCGAACGGATCGAAGAGTTGCAGAAGGAGGCTGTCGCGCCGGCCGATCTCGAGTTGATCGAGCTGTTTCGCCAAAAACCGGCGTTTGAACCGATCGAGGATGACGGCGGCGAGGATCAGAACGATGCAGACGGCCAAGCGGCGCTGCGTGCCGCGAGGGAGAAAGCGGCCAAGACATTTCAGGAGGAACACCAGGCCTGGAGCCGAAAGATCGGCGAGCGCCTCGGCCAATTGCCGATGGAGGGCGATCGTGTCGCGGCCGGGGCTGAACGCTATTCGAGCATCGGGGGGAGCGTCGCGCGGACCGGCTTGATCGTCCAGATCGATTCCACGTCGTTCGCCCGCCCGGTCGACGGGCCCGCGGCCCTCGTCCGCTGGCTGAGCGGAAAGAAATGCGCCGACCTGAAATATGAACTCGCCGGCGAGTTTTGAGGGCTGATCTCCCGCCGGAATTGACGGATACTGCCCGCCGCGCGTCTTCCCTTCGGCAAACCGCGTGCGGGGGCCTTTGCGGCGAGCGTGCCATGGTTGATTCCGCCGACCTTGCTCTTGTCACCCCGGACTACTCGCTCGGCGAGGCGGCCTGGTTCTGCGCCGTGCTGCTGTTCACGGTGCTTGCGCCCGGGCATGTCCTGCGGAGGAGGTTCGGCCTCTTGCCGGGCGGTCTCTGGGAGCGCTGGGCCCTGACGGCCGTGCTGGGAACGCTCTGGACGAGCCTGGCCTATTTTGTCCTGGCGGCCGTCGGATGGCAGCGATTCCACATTCTTATGGCTCCCATGCCATTCTTGATCGACCTTGTCCGGCGGCCGCGGCGCTGGTTCGACCCTAGAGGCTGGGCCTTGTTCTTGAAGCGAACGGCGCGGCGGCCCGCTCGCCCGATCCTCGCCGGGTTGCTGCTGGCGGCCGCGTTGGCCGCGGGCTATTTTGCCAAGACCGCGGCGCTTGTGCGGCAGGACGCGGACGGACTGCGGCTCTATGGGGCTTTTTATTCGGACAAGATGACGAACATGTCGCCCGCAGCGGCGCTCCGCCACGCGGTGCCGCCGGCGGCGCTGCGGATTTCAGGCTATGTCTTTCCGAGCCACTATTTTCCGCACCTTTTCGTGGCGAGTTTCGATGTCGGGGCCGGCATCGACTATTTGGACGGCTTCTGGTTCTACGCGGCGGCCTTCGGCGTGGCGGTCCGTTCGCTCGCCGTGCTGGCCTTCGCGAAACGCTCTCTCCGCTCACCCTGGTTGGCGTGCCTGGCGCTGGCGATCTTCGGGTTCCATCGCTTCCTGCCCCAAGATAAGACACTCGACTTGTCGTTTGCCCTGCTGCTATTGGCGATCGGGTCGCTCGATCGATACGGCTGCTCGCGCCGGCGCCGCTGGCTGGCCTGGTGCGTCGTGCTGGTCGCCGCGATGCCCTTTTATGAAGTGTTCACCGCCGCGGCCGCCGTGGGCGGATTGGCGGTCTGGGCCACGCTGGGGCCTGTTCGTCTGATCGCGGGACGGCGCGGGAGGCGTGCCGATCAGCCGGAGGCGGCTCGTGCGTGGCGCGAGGTTGGACTGAGGGCCGGCACGGCGGGCGCCGCCTGCCTCGGCTGGGTGCTCGCGGTGAAGATGGTCTACCTCGGCGCCCGGCTGGAATCGCCTCCCGAAATCAAGTTCAAGAACGTTTACCTGGCCTCTTACGCGGATGAATGGCGCGACCGGCTGCGGGCGCCGAACCCGCCGGGGTGGCTCGCGCAAGTCTATGCATGGAAGCGGGGCAAGCCGGTCGCCGAGGTGGCGAAAACCGGCAGCGAGACGGCGCCGGGACCGTTTGAAGAGATCGCCGGCGAGGTGGTCTATCATGCCGGTTTTGCCGGCTACTTTGTGCTGAGGTTCGTGAACCTCGCCCTGCTGGGCGCCGTCGCCCTGGCCGCCCGGCGGCGCCATGGCCAATGGAACCTGGCGGCCGACTGGGTCGCGTCGATCGCGGCTGTCGGGTACGCCGTCCCCTGCTTTCTTGTCTGGGGGCACACTGCCGGCGGCCAGTGGTGGGAAACACCGAACATTTACCGGTTAACCACCTGCGCCTGGATGCTTCTGACGATCGCCGGGACGGGCGTGTTGGTTCAAGCCGCCAGAGAAATCCGCCGGCCCCGTTGGTGGATTCCACTAGCAATCGCCGGCTGGCAGGTCTGGCTGATCGCGGCCGCCTATGCCGAGCGACCGCGGACCTTTCATCTTGTGCCGCCGGATCGTCTAAAGGCTCTTGCCTTCCTGCGGACCGAGGTTCCTTACGGCCAGGTCGTGCTGCACCCCTGGATTCACGACCTGATCCGCAGCGACCAGCGACCGGCCGAGGTCGCCTGGGTCTACAAGCGGCATTTCACACTTGGGAGCAATCTGGCCGGTTGCCAGATGTATTACGAAGGCCGCGAGGACCACCTGTTCATCAACGGCTTCGTCCGCGGCGAGGAAGTCTATCGGCGCCGCGGTGTTCGCGACCGGTTTTACGAGTCGCCAGACGACGCGACCGTGCGGGCGATCGTCGGCGAAGGCCGCGTGCGCTGGATTGTGGCCGATGCGCAGAGCCCGGCGCCGCCGTCGATCCAGGAGGCCTGGCCCGTGGTGTTTCAAAGCGGTACGGTGCGGATTTATGCCAAGTGAGCCTCTATGCACCGGGCCATCCGCGGTTTGCGACGCAAATATATACCCGGCGGGCAGGTTCATAACGCTTGCGGCTAGTGAGAGAAACGGGTAAGATTGATAATTTAAGGCGTGGAAAATGCGCCGCGGGCGCCTCGCGAATTGTTGCCGTCGCGCGCCGCGTTGTTCTTGCACACGACAAGGAAGAAAACAGCGAATTTTGGCCGCGGTTTGGCACCGGCGCCGGTTGTGTCGCTTGCCCAGGATCCAGTTTTTTTACCGGGTGTCGTCAGTGCCGGTCTTTAAGCTATAATAGTGTAAGCTGGAAACGGGTCCGGCAACTTGACAACGAGCCCCAATTGATCAAGGAGAAGTAAATGGCCAATTTGGCCGCCGCGTTGAAAGAAGAAATCCGCCGCCTGGCGAGAAGGGAGATCAAGGCGGAGACGGGCGCTACAAAGCAGGCTGTTGCACAATACCGGCGCGATATCGCCCGCTTGAAGCGCCAGTTGCGGGATCAGGAGAAGAGAATCGCCCTTCTGCAAGGCCAGGACCAGAAGCGGTGTGACGAGCCCGGGCCCGCCGCGGAAGCGGTCGAGAACTTCCGGTTCTCGCCGCGATCCGTCAAGGCGCAACGTACCCGGCTCGGCCTGTCCGCAGCGGACTACGCCAAGCTGGTGGGCGTCACGCAACTGACGATCTACAACTGGGAGAAGGGCAAGACCCGGCCGCGCCAAGAGCAGTTCGCGATGCTCGTGGCCATCCGCGGCATCGGAAAGCGCGAGGCGATGCGCAGGCTTCAGGCTCCGGAAAACAACCAGTAGGCTGTTTTTCTGGCACACCCCAACCACAAGAGACACGATGCCGTCTTGCCCGCCTCGGCGGCTGATCCGCGTCGGCGCGTCTGGCCGATGACGCTCGCTCGCGGTCTCGGCAAGACCGGGCTACAGCGCGCCCGCGGCCAGGTTTCTATAATACTCGATCGAGCGGCGGAGTCCGTCGCGAAAACCGACCTTGGGTTCGTAGCCGAGCATCTTACGGGCCTGGTAGATGTCGGCGAGGCTCTCGCGGACATCGCCGGGCCGGGGCCGTTCGTGGATCGGCTGGATGTCGGTGCCGAGCAACTCGTTGATCGCGGCGATCAGTTCGAGCAGCGTGATGCTGCCGCCGCAGGCGACGTTGAATACGCGGCCCTGGACGCCCTGGGCGTCGGCGGCGAGAAGATTGCCAATCACGACGTTTTCAACGAACGTGAAGTCTCGCGACTGCAACCCGTCGCCATAGACGAGCGGCTGTGTTCCCTGGAGCATGGCCGTGATGAACAGCGGAATCACGGCCGAATAGGGGCTGTTGGGGTCCTGCCGCGGGCCGAAGACGTTGAAATAACGGATCGCGACCGTTTCGAACTTATAGGTCGAGGTGAAGGCCTGGCAATAGACTTCGCCCGCCAGCTTGGCGGCCCCATAGGGTGAAATCGGTGCGGGCAGATCGCGTTCGCGTTTCGAGCTGAAGGGCTGGTCTCCGTAGGCGCTGCTGGAAGCGGCGTAGACCAGCCGCCGGACTCCCGCCCGGCGCGCCGCGTCGAGGAGCATGACCGTGCCCGTTACGCACGCGGCGTGGGTGTCCAGCGGCTTCTCGATGCTTCGCGGGACGGAGGCCAGCGCGGCCTGGTGGAAGACGCAGTCCACGCCATCCACCGCCGCCGCGACTGCCTGCGGATCGAGCAGGTCGGCTTCAATAAACTCGATCTTGTCGCGAACCGCGTCCAGATTCGAAAGGTGCCCCGTGCTGAGGTTATCGAGGACGCGCAC
>JAMOAF010000549.1 GCA_023621895.1 Planctomycetota bacterium | reverse complement strand
GGGGGTTCATGCCCGCTGAAAACACCATCGCCGAACGGACGGTGCTGAGGGCAAATCCGCGCAGCGCCGCCGCCGCGTCGCTATACTTGGCCGGAAGCGGTTCTCCATCGCGGTAGACGGTCCGGTCGAGTTTCGACATGATGTTCACGTCGATGCTGCCGGGCACCGCGAGCGGCCGAAGCTGCTCCTGCCGCTCGGCGCGCTGCTGGGGATCGGCGGTCGCCAACATCTCGCGGTACGCCTGTTGGAGCCCGCACGGGGGCAGCATCTCGAAGTAGCGCGTGATTTCAGAACCCGGCTCGAACGGCGAGGCCTGCAACTGGCGAACCTGCCGCGCCACAAGGCGATCGACAAGATCCAAGTAGGCCGTGATGCGGCGCGCTCGGGCATCTTCCTCGTCGCCCCGGATCTCCTCGTACGGCTCGCCCTCCTGCTCGAGATGGAATCGCCGCACCTGCTCGATCAAGGAGTCGTCGACCAGCGAAATCACCGAGGAAATCCCGTAACGCGCGACCTTCAGCGGAGTGTCAACCAGAAAGCCGGTGCCCATCACGGGAATCGAAAACGTGTGAGCACTCCGCAAGGTCGCGTCGTCCATAATCATCCGATCCGGCGCCAACTGCAACTGGCGCCGGCAGACGCCGAGGGGCAGCAGGACTGCGAAAAGACTGCGGTTCTTGGGTGAGGGGAGACTTCGATCAAAGTCTCATTCTAGCCGCTGCCGAGCCAAAAGTCATGCCCCGGCCTCCTAGGGGGAGGCGGCGATCCCGATTCAGGAGGCCAGCGGAAAAAAAACTGGGGAGCCGAGATGCAGCCAAGGCCGCCGAATGGGGGGCGGCGGGAGATTTCCCCGAAGATTCCATCAGACCGATTCATTAAAACCCGCAGGCGTGGTACAATGCGGGCGATAGTGGTGAGAAGCACAGCGAGCCCCAACTGCCAAGTTTTCTCGTTCGAATCGCCCAGATGCTGGAGCGGCGGTAATTGCCGCGCCAATGCCAATCCGCGATTGGTGGTCGATTTTCTCCCCCCTACAGTTTCGACCGCACTCCTCCTCAACGAGACGGGGGCTCTGGGTGTTGAGTATGCGGCGTCGTGGAAGACTTGGTTTCTTGTTTGAAGGAATGGCAAACATGCCGCAGGGAAAGATCAAGAAAGTGATCGCCGACAAAGGTTTTGGATTCATTGAGGGGGAGCGAGGAGACATCTTCTTCCACCACAGCGCCCTGGAAGGAATCGCCATCGAGGCCCTCCAGATCGGCCAGTCCGTCACCTACGAGGAAGGCCGCGGACCCAAGGGCCCGCGCGCAGAGAACGTCCGCCTCGCCTAGAGGCACGCATCACGGCGCGCGACAGCACTCGCCAGGCTCGCACGACTGCCGGTCGCTGCTTCCGAGGCGCGACCGGCAGCGGGCGGAGCCCGAGCGGTAGATTCAAGGTTCCAGAATCTGTAGACTCTCGCTGGGCAGCATCTGGTTCAGGCTCCCCGAGCGGAAGCCCGCCAGGTCGAGCGCCACATACTTGAATCCGGCCTCGCGGAAGACTCGAACCACCTTGTCGCGAAATTCCGGATCGATCAGCCGCGGCAGCGAATCCGGCGAGACCTCGATCCGCGCCAAGTCGCCCTTGTGGTAGCGGACCCGAAGCGGCTGAAAACCCTCGCCACGAAGGAATCGCTCCGCGCGATCGATCATCGCCAGGCGCGCGCCGGTGACCTGCTCGCCGTAAGCGATCCGGCTGCTCAGGCACGGCGTGGCGGGCTTGTCCCAGATCGGAACCTCCCAGGCGGCCGCAAGCTGACGAATCTCGGCTTTCGTCAGGCCGCATTCGGCCAGGGGACTGACAACCTCCTGCTCGCGGGCGGCCCGCATGCCGGGCCGATGCTCGCTCCGGTCGTCGCGGTTCGAGCCGTCGCACACCACCGCCACGCCAAGCCGCTTGCTGAGCTGTTCCACCTGGATGAACAACTCCGTCTTGCAGTAATAGCAGCGATTGGCGTCGTTCTTCTGATAGTCGGGATTCGACAACTCGCCGGTCTGGAGAATCTCGTGCCGAATGCCGATCGCCTTGGCAAGCTCGCGGCATTCGTCCAACTCGCCCGCCGCCAGGCTGGCGCTGACTCCCGTGACGGCAATCGCCCGGTCGCCCAGCGCAAGCCGCGCCGCCTTGGCAAGCACGGTGCTATCGAGCCCGCCTGAAAAAGCGACGGCGCAACTCCCGAGACCCTTGAGGAACTCGATCAGCCGATCTCGCTTCTGGAGCAGCTCCGGCGACAACTCTGCACTCGACATGCTCTGCACTCGACCACCTCTGCTCGATCTCATAACCCGACGCGTAAGCGAGGCCAACTTCCAACCCGACGCGTAAGCGAGGCCAGTTCCCAGCCCGACGCGTAAGCGAGGACCAACTCCCAACCCGACGCGTAAGCGAGG
>JAMOAF010000056.1 GCA_023621895.1 Planctomycetota bacterium | reverse complement strand
GAAGATCTGGTCAGACTCCTTTTCCCGCCAATTGAGAATGATCTCTTTCCCACCTGGACCGGTTGGCTCCAACTCAAAATCCTGGAAGAAGGGAGCAATCAGTTGCACGGTCCGCACAATGCGGTCATAGGCTGTCGCGTCGTCTTGGCCCCGCAGACGGTAAAGCAAGGCCGCCAGATTCCCGGCGTCGGGCATCAGCCAGCGATTGTCGCCGATGTAGCAATACTGGCGTATGCGCGCAGTGGGAGACGTGTCATGAAAGTGGTAGACCCGGCAGTTGTTCAGCAGGTGCCGGAACACCTTGGCCGTTGGCTCGCCCTTCTTAGCTTCCTCGCCGATGAGGGTCTCCTGGTGACCTGCTCCGAGCGAGACTACCTTGGGTGGCCCCAGCCAGCCGGCTTGGAGAAAGCTAAGCGTCTCCTCGGCAAAGACCAGCGTGTCTCCGGCTGCATGAAACAACCTCATCCTGTAAGTGTCGACGCCATTGGCTACCTCGAATTCGAGTATCGCCTCCATCTGGGGAGTGGTCTTCGGCCCAAAATGCAGCAGCGGGGTCAGTCCCTTGAGTATCGCCATCCTTCCTGCTCCCTATACGTCCTGCACGCCGAATCACTTCCTGATCTTCTGGAGGATGAACAACAGCACGATCGCTCCGGCCGTCGCGGCGATCAGGCTGCCGAGCAGTCCCACGGCCGCCAGCCCGACGAGGCGGAAGAGGAACCCGCCGAGGATCGCCCCCACGATGCCGACAATCAGGTTGCCGGCCAGTCCGAAGCTTTGGCCCTTCATGATCTGGCCCGCAAGCCAGCCCGCTGCCAGGCCAATCAAGAGGAAGTAGATCAGATCGAGCATCGCGCCGACTCCTTGCCGGGGGGAGGTGAGCGGCCGGAAATGTCCCTGGCGGATTTCTGCCCACGAAAGGGCCAGTGCCTCCGCGCGGCGCTTCCCCGAACTCTGCCAGTATCCGGCCAGCCGCCCGGCGGATCAAGCCCTGCTCGCCGCCGCCGCGGCGGGCGGCCCCGGGGTGAACGGCCACCCGGCGGCGACTGCATTTCCACCCGTTTCCAGCTTGCCGATCCCGCCGGCTATCGGCGATAATCCGAGGGCACGGAATGACCCGTTGGGGAGCCGAATCGATGACCGGACAGGCGGCCACGCGCCAGGTGGTTGTAACGCACAGGGCAGGACTCCATGCCCGGCCGTGCCTGGCGATTGTCGCCTGTGTTTCGCGGTTCGCGTCGAAAGTCACGATCCGCCATGGCGACCAGCAGGTCGAGGCCGACGATATCCTCCAGGTGATGTCGCTCGGAGTGCCCGAAGGGGCCGAGATCACGCTATCGGCCCGGGGGGTGGACGCCGACGAGGCGCTCGATGCCCTGGCGACATTGTTTGCCCAGAATTTTGGCTTCGATGACTGACGTCCGCGATACTCCCGGGATGAGTTGATCGGTGAACCGCACCCTGCCCAAGAACGAGCGCGAAGCGGTTGGACGGCGGGAGACGGTCGGCCTGGGCCTGCTGTTCGGCGCGATGTACTTCATCCAGGGCATCGGCGAGCCCAGCGAGGGATTGATCGCCCAGCCGGTGCTCTCGTTGCTGAAGTCCTGGGAGTTCGGCGATGCCCAGATCGCGAGATTCGCCGCCTTGATCTCCCTCCCCTGGGCGATCAAGCCGCTCTACGGGCTGCTGTCGGACTTCCTGCCGCTGGCCGGCTACCGGCGGAAAGGTTACCTGCTGCTGACCAGCGGGGCGGCTACCGCGGGCTTGGCGGTCCTGACGCTGGTTGACTTGCCGACCGGAGCGCTGTCGGCGCTGCTCTTGCTGCTTCTGGTCCCCGCCGTCGGCATCGCCTTCTGCGACGTGGTGATCGACGCCCTGATGGTCGAAAAAGGCCAGCCGCGCGGCATCACCGGACTGCTCCAGTCGATCCAGTGGGCCGCAATGTACGCCGCCATGATCCTCACCGGGTGCCTGGGCGGCTACCTGAGTGGGCGGCATCTGCAACGCTGGGCATTCGGCATCTGCGCGGCCGCCTGCGGGGTGAGCTTCCTGCTTGCCCTGCTCCTGGTCAAGGAGGAGCCGCGCCCCATCGCCGGCAGCTTTCGCCACACCGCCAAGTCGCTCGGGAAAACGCTCCGCAGCCCGGCGGTGCTCTGCGTCGGCAGCTTCCTCTTCCTCTGGAACTTCAATCCCTTCTCGACCGCCGTGCTCTATCTGTACCAGACGGAGCACCTCGGGTTCAGCGAGCAGTTTTACGGCAACACGGTGGCGATCCTCGCTGCCGCCTCGATCGCGGCTTGCATCAGCTACGGCTTCTATTGCCGCCGGGTGCCGTTCCACCACCTGGTCCACTGGTCGATCGTGCTCGGCATCCTGGCCACGATCGCCTACTGGGCGGTCTGGGACGCGGCCTCGGCGGTGATCGTCACGCTCGCCGTCGGCTTCACCTACATGACGGCCTCGCTGATCCAGCTCGATCTGGCGGCGCGCGTCTGCTCGCCGGAGACGGCGGGCACGGCGTTCGCCCTGCTGATGGCCCTACAGAACATCGGCATGTCGTCGTCGATCGCCGTGGGCGGATGGCTCTACGGCGCCGGTGCGGAGCAATGGGGCGCCCGCACGTCGTTCAATCTGCTGGTCGGCATCGGCGCGCTGACCACGGCCGGCTGTTGGCTGCTCGTCCCCTGGCTGCGACGGCAGGCGGCGGCATTTTCCCCGCCGCGCGGCGACGCGGCCGGCGACGCGGCGGAGAACGCAGGTTGACAGCCTGCCCGGCGGTTCGAGCTGCCGGCGATCGTCCTGACCAGAGCGCCGGCGATCGCAGCGCGTCGCCTCTTCCCACACACTCCGGAAAGCGGTAATCGCAAAGCGAATGACTGAAAACTGAAAACTGAAAACTGAAAACTGAAAACTGAAAACTCCGCTCACCTCTTCTTCAGCGTGACGCTGACGCCGGCGCCTTCCTTCAACAGGATCAGGGTCTC
>JAMOAF010001117.1 GCA_023621895.1 Planctomycetota bacterium | reverse complement strand
TCGTAGTGGTAGACCGTGCCCTGCTCGTCTCGTACGCAACGATTCGCCGGGTCGAGTTCCAGGGCCTTGTGCCCTAGGTGAAGCGTTGCTTCGTGAGCAGCGGCCATCCGCCAGATGCTCTCCAGCGGTTTTCCCTTCCAGAGCGCCTTGGACAGCGGCGGCCGATTGTAGGGCGGCTGAGATTCCGAGCTTATCAGCCCGATAGAGCCGTCATGATCCACCTGGCGGATGCCCTGTACCGCGGCATCCGCGGTCATGCCTCCACCGACAATAAAGTACTTGTATTCTGGCATGCGTGGCTCCAATCACAAATAGCGGCCATTGCTTTGCGGGACTTGTTTTCCCAATCGGATGCCGCCCTCGCTGTGCAACATAGACTGGTCGATAAGCGGATAATGAATCGTATCCGCGGTCGTTTCAGAGGCAAGTGCCGGCGGAACGGAGCGAGGTCGGCAGAGCAGGAGAGAGTGCTGAGCCGCGGAGGCACAAGAACCAGAATCGTTCGCGCACGCTTCCGTGATTCGGTAGATCAAATCCGCCGAGGTGTCCCATCGGTCTGAAAATGGGAATCCCCCACCGTATCGGGAGTCCCCGGAGGGCCATGCCAGGAAAAACTCCTAACACGGCGTAGGGAGAGCATTGCTAGCCTGGATTTCCACAGTCTTGGTTATGTCTAACACGAATGGCCGCCTAGAGCCGGTACACATCGGGAAGAAGCTTCCGGGTCTTGGTGCGTCAGTTCCGACAAGCCCCGAGCCGGGCGTTTTTTCTCCCGCCGGCGAGGGAGTCACAGCCGCGGCCAACGTCGAGCCGTTAGGCCACTCGTGAACAGGCCATCAGGCATTCACGGGGCCGCGAAGCTGGCTTTTTTCCTGCGGTTTACGGGTGGCGCCTTTTGTTCCGTCAGACCACGCCATTGACAAATGGTCGGCGTCTTCCCATGCTGGGCGCTGTACTACACGCCTTCAAGGTTCTGCGCCAATCCCTTGCGAGAAGAAGACGATGCCAGCCAAACCTGTGCTGTTTGCCCTCCTGGCCGGTCTCTGCGCCGCGGCTGTCCTGGCGGCTGCGGAAACCAAGCCCGCGAAAGCCCCGCCGGCAAAGACCGAGGCGCTCGACTACGCCGGCCAACTCGCCGCGAAGCTCGAACCGACGCGGGTGGTGGTCTATAAGAAAGTCGGCGATCGCCAACTGCATTTGAATATTTTCGAACCGGAGGGCCTCAGGCCCAGCGATCGGCGGGCCTGCTTTCTCACGATCCATGGCGGGGGCTGGACGGGCTTGGAGCCGCGGCGCCAGTATCCGTTCGCCGCGCACTTCGCCAGGCTCGGCCTGGTCGGCATCAGCGTTGAATACCGGCTGGTCACGCCCGGCTCCGGGACCACCGTTTTCGACTGTGTCAAGGACGCGCGGTCGGCGGTCCGCTACGTGCGGGCGCACGCGGCGCAGTTGGGCATCGACCCGCAGAAGATCATCGCCAACGGCGGCTCCGCGGGCGGGCACCTGGCGGCCGGCACCGCGCTGTTCGACGGCGTGGATGAGGCGGGCGAAGACACGAAGGTCTCGAGCACGCCCTGCGCGATGGTCCTGTTCTTTCCCGTGATCGACACCTCGCAGGCCGGCTACGGCAACGCCAAGATCGGCGCCCGCTGGCAGGAGCTTTCGCCCTTGCACCGCGTGCGGCCCGGTTTGCCGCCGACCATCGTTTTTCACGGCACGGGCGACACCGTCACGCCTTTCCCAGGCGCGGAGGCCTTCCGCGAGGCGATGCTCAAGGCCGGCAACCGCTGCGAACTGGCGCCGTGCGAAGGCGGCACGCACGGCTACCTGATGCGCGACCGCGCGCAGTGCGAGGAGGCGCTGCGGAGGACCGAAGCGTTCCTCGCTTCGCTGGGACTGCTGGAGAAAAAGGACTCCGCCCTATGAAGATCAGGTATTTCTTCCTTGCCCTCACGGCGATCGTCTTGCTCGCGGCTGGCGCGCCCGCCGCTGACGCGGTGACAGCGAAGGCAGCCAAGACGGTTCGTCTGCTCACCGTGGGCAACAGTTTTTCCCAGAACGCCACGCGGTTCCTGCCAGACCTGGCCGCTGCCGGCGGGCACAGGCTTATTCATCGGCCGATTGTGGTCGGCGGAGCGTCGCTGCAATTGCATGCCGAGAAAGCCCTGAAGCACGACGAGGATGCCAACGACCAGGCCGGGCTGTATAGCAGCGGGCGCAGCCTCAAGCAGGAATTGACCTCTGAAAACTGGGACTTCGTGACGATCCAGCAGGCCAGCCTCAAGAGCCACGACGTCAACACATACCGTCCCTACGCCCGCCAACTGAGCGATTACATCCGGAAGCACGCGCCGAGCGCGGCGCTGCTGATGCACGAAACGTGGGCGTACCGCCGCGATGACCCGCGGTTCACCAGGTCGCCGGCAACCGGCGAG
>JAMOAF010000299.1 GCA_023621895.1 Planctomycetota bacterium | reverse complement strand
GTAACCGTCGAGCGTCCGCCGCAGCCGGCTTGCCATTGCCAGTTGCCGCCGTTCGGAGAGCACGGTGAACGTCTCATCGAGCAGCCTGCAAAAGATGTCGAGGGCGCGGCGGTAGCAGCGGCGCGCCTCCTGGTAATCCGCTTTACTTCGGCAGGCGACCGCCAGGTTGTTCCATGCCTCGGCAACGCGCGGATGATTGGGGCCCAGGGCCGCCTGGCGAATCCGCAGCGCTTCCTCGTACAAACCGACCGCCGCATCGAGCTGTCCCCGGATGCGGAGCACGCCCGCCAGGTTGCCGAGGCTGTCGGCCGTGGCCGGGTGGCTCGCGCCGAGAGCGCGCCGGCGAACGTCGAGCGCTTGCCGATAAAGCGTTTCCGCCTCGTCGTATCGCCCCGTGGATTCCTTGACGGCCGCCAGGTTGCCGAGGCTCACGGCCGTGTCGGGATCGTCGGGCCGGAGCCGCTCCTGCCGCACCGCTAGGACCTGTTGAAACAAAGGCTCGGCCCGATCCGCGCGGCCCTGCTGGAAGTACAGGCCGGCAAGGTTGTTCAGGGCCGAGATCGTATCGGGGTGGTCCGGGCCGAGGACCTTCTCTCGAATCTCCACGCACCCGGCGGCGAGCCTGACCGCCCCCGGCAGATCGCCGATCGCCTGGTGCGCCGCGGCGAGATTGTTCAGCGCCGTGGCGTAGTCCGCATGATCCTGCCCGTTTCGCTTGGCCTGCAATTCCACCAGGTCGCGCAAGATCGGGATCGCCTTGGCATACCTGCCCTGATCGAGGAGCGCGGCCGCCAGGTTGTTCAGCGCCGTCAGGTGTTCGGGATGCTCGGCGCCATGGACCTGGGCTGCAAGCCGAGCCGTCTCTTCGAACAGCGCCGCCGCGCGGTCGTAGTCGCCCATCGAGTGAAGGACGAGGGCCAGCCGGTTCTGCACGTCGAGATATCGTGGATGCCGCTTGCCGACCATCGTCGCGAGTGCCTCGAGAATCGCGCGGAGGCGGCCTTCGGCCTCGGCCGGCCGGTGGTCCGCCTGGCAGGCGGCTGCCAGCAGGTCGAGCGTGCCGATATAGACGTGGTCGGCCGGTCCGATGAGCTGCCGCTGAACTGCGGCCGATTCGGTGAGAATCGCGATCGCTTCGGCGGGTTTGGACTCGCCGAGGAGCCGCCGCGAGTCGGAGACGCGATCCAGGGCGTCGCGAAGCCTCTTGCGCTCCGCCTGGCCGAGCGCGGCCACTCGCTGGACGTGGCTGAGCAGGAGCCGCGCGTCGGCAATCCGCCACGGTTGCGTCCCGGCGGCGTTTTGGAGAATCTCGACCGCCTCGCGGCACGCCGATTCCGCCCCGCCGGCCTGGTCCGCCTCGACCGAGACCTCGGCGAGCCAGAGGAGTGTATCGGCCAGGGCGGGGTCGCCGGGGAAAAGCCGGCGTTCGCTTTCCAGGACCTTCCTGGCCGCCACGGCGGCCTCGGCCGGCCTGCCTTCTTCGCGAAGCCGCCGCGACTGGTCAAGGTCCGCCTGGCGCTGCTGGAGGAGTTCGTCGGCAGCCGGCCGATCGGCTGCCCGCGGCAGTTCCGCGGCGGCGCAGATCGCCAGCGCAAGGGGGATCATCGCGGCAGGAGGCAGTCTGTGCAGCGACACCTTGGATCCTTTCAGCGGCCGGGCGTTTTGTCTTCCGCCGCGCGCACCTCGATTGGCGCCACCAGTTCACTCACCACGCGCTCCGAGCGAGGCTGGACAACTACCCCGCGCAGCTTTTCTTGCCAGCGCTTGAGCTCTTCTTCCGTGGCGAAGGCGACTTTCGGGCCAAATGCTTCGCCGACCAGCGGCGGCCAGTTCTGCGTCGAGGCGAGGAAGTGCAGGTACTCCGGCCCCGCCGAAGCGGTCACCAGTAGTTCGTAGCCGATCTTGCCCGGAATGGATCGAGTGGCGGCCGCGGCCAGGAAATGGTCCTGGTCGTAGCGATTGGGGAACAACTGCGTGACCACGCCCTGGCGATCCACGTGCCAGACACCCAGATAACAATCCCGATCCGAGCGGACCTCAAACCAGATCGGCTGCCCGGCGCGGAGCAACAGCGCCCCATCGCGGGGGATCGGCTGGCCAAGGACGCGGATTTCGAGGGGGAAGTCTGCGCGAGCAGGCCGGCCGAGGAGCCCCCGGGCAGCCTTTTCGGGATCGTTTGTCGGCGCGGGCTTTCCGGTTGGTGGAGCATGGGGAGTGTGCAGTGGAAGCGAGACTGCCGACCACCACAAAAGCACCGCCAGCGCGGCCGCCGCCAGGGCGGCCAGAAGCCCCCGCCGAGTCTTGCCTCTCGCGGCAAACCGGCGCAGACATGCGGCCATTTCAGCGGCGGAGCGGTAACGGTCCTCCGGCTTTGGCGACATGGCCTTCAGGCAGATCGACGCCAACGCCGGTGGAATATCCGGCCGCTGCAAGGC
>JAMOAF010001012.1 GCA_023621895.1 Planctomycetota bacterium | reverse complement strand
CTCCACCCTGGGCTGACTTAGGGGTGTCCCTTCGGGACGGGCAGAGCAAACGAGCCCTTGACGCAGGGCCAGCACACCGGCTCGTTTCACTCGCCGCGCTCCACCCTGGGCTGATTTAGGGGTGTCCCTTCGTTCCCACCTCGCCCCACGGTTCCCAAGCTGGAGCTTGGGAACCAGGAGAGTGCTGGAGCTTGGGAACCAGGAGAGTGCTGGAGCTTGGGAACCAGGAGGGAATGCAATCACACACTACGGAGCAATCCGCTCCCACTCCACAGTGGGAGTTGGCGTGTCCGAGATTGTTTTTAACAGAGATACCCGGCAAAAAAATCGCTGAGAACCGCAAGCACATTCCCTCTCGGTTGGCCTGTGGTAAGCGAAGGTGTTCGCCGCTAGAATGGGGAGATTGGGACGCCGATCGACCGCAGTCACCGGGAGCGACCGGCTCGCGGGCAGTCAGCGCGGGGTCGCGCGGTTTCCCATGTAGAAGGCTTACCAGGCGAACACCCACCCGAGTGCGCGGTCCGCTGCTTGCCCTCCCCTTGGCCACCGAGCCGAACGATTCTCTCTTGTTTCTTCGGCACATCGGCGAGGGCGTTGTCAAACGAAGCGCCGGGTCGGCCCCCGGTCCCACCTTGCGACCGCACACGGTTTTTCATTGATGCCCATCCTGCGCGAGAGGAGGTTTCCCCTGAACGATAAGAAGTATCAGATCGGTTTGTTGGCCGTAGTGCTTCTGGTGCTGCTCCGGCTGACCATTGGGTGGCACTTCTTCTACGAGGGAGTGTGGAAAATCAACAATGCCGATGAATTCTCGGCCACCCCGTTCCTGACGATGTCGAAGGGCCCCTTCGCACCGCTGTTCTACGCGATGGTTCCGGACCTGGACGGCCGGCAGCGCCTGGCATTGGAGGCGACCGGCCAGGCAGGCGCCCGGGTGACCAGCCCCGTCTACCTCGATGCATGGACCAAGACGAAAGACTCGTTCATTGCGAAGAACAATCTCGACGACGTCCAAAAGGCGGCGGTCGAGAGCAAGTTCCAGCAGTACCAGGCATCGCTTGAAGAGTATCTGACCGCCAATGCCGAGGACATTCGCGCTCATTTCGCGGCCCTCGATCGCCTGGCCGCCCGAAAGGCCGCCGGAATCAACAACGCGGCCCACGAAAAGAAACGCCTCTGGGACGAGCAGATGCAGCTCCGCGGCGAGTCCGGCGGTTGGCTGGCCGAACTGGACGGCATGGGCAGCGAAATGTGCCTGGCTTTCTGGAACCTCCTCGGCGACGAGCAGAAGGGCCGGGCTGGCGTGCCCTACGTGGTGACCGCGCCGGAACGAATGCCGATCCCCTTGCCATGGGTCAAGAGCCGCACCGACTTTCTCGACAAGGGCGTGACCTACGCGCTGACGGCGATCGGATTGTGCATGATGCTCGGCCTCTGCAACCGTTTGGCCTGTCTCGGGGGCGGAGCCTTCTTGATCTCGGTCTTGCTGACCCAGCCGCCGTGGCCGACGATCTACCCGCCGGCGCCCGAGGTGGTCGGCCATGCACTGGTGATCGACAAGAATTTCGTCGAGATGGTCGCCGCTTTCGCGCTGGCGGCCTTGCCCGTCGGGCGTTGGGCCGGCCTCGACCATTTCCTCTATCACTGGTTCGGCCGCCGTTTTGAGTCGTATTTCTCGAAGGATATCTGACCGGACGGACGGTAATTGCGGGCCGCGGCCGGCCGGGCCCGCAATCGCACGCATGCAACAGGATTCGAATCCGGCTCCAGAAACAGACGAAGGCAGAAAACCATGATGAATATCAGTCCGCAGGAGCGAGAGGCCGCGCGCCAGGAGTACCGATCGGTCACGCGACGCGACTTCCTCAAGGGTGGCGTTCTAGGCGGCGCGGTGGCCGCCGGCAGCATGGGCGCGTTCTACTTTGGCTACGGCGCCGCCGAGGGCAACCCGGTCCGCGTCGGCGTGCTCGGCACCGGCGATGAAGGCAGCGTCCTGATCGGCGCGATCAACCCGGAGTATGTCGAAGTCAAGGCAATTGCCGACATCCGCCCCTTTAACCAGTGGCGGGCGTTCCACGGCGACCAGCAGATACTGGACGCCCGCTGCGGTTTGATGGCCAAGTACGGCTGGAAGACCGAGACGGAAGCCCGCCGGCACGTCAAAGTCTACGAGGATTACAGCGACCTGATCGCCAAGGCGAAAGACGACGGCATCGAGGCGGTGATCATCGGCCTGCCGCTCCACCTGCACGCCGCGGCGGCGATCGCCGCGATGAAAGCCGGCCTGCACGTGCTCACGGAGAAGCTGATGGGCCACAGCGTCCACGAGTGCAAGGAGATGTGCCGTTTCGCCGACCAGGCCCGCAGACACCTGGCCACCGGCCACCAGCGGCACTACAACATCCTCTACGAAGACGCGGTCGACACGATCCAGCGCGGAGTGCTCGGCGAGCTGCATTACATCCGAGCGCAATGGCATCGCGGAAATCTGCCGGGAACCGATAGCTGGCAGATGCCCATGCCCGAGCAGGTCAAGTCCGACGACCCGCAGGCCAAGAAGCTGGCCGCCGAGCTGAAAAGCTGGCAGGCTCGGCTGGCCAGCGCCCGCGGCCGCGAGATCGACTCGTGGGCCAAGAAGGTCGCCCAGAAGGAAGCCCAGCTCGCCGACGCGGTGCTCAAGGAGACCGCCGCGAAGTTCGGCTACCAGGACAAGCAGTTCGAGGGCGGCGGCGAGAAGTACCGCCGGCCGGCCGCCGAGGAGCTGCTCCGCTGGCGGCTCTGGGACCGCACCGGCGGCGGCCTGATGGCCGAGCTGGGCAGCCATCAACTCGACGCCGCAAGCATCTTCATCTCCGCCATGCACGGCGGGGTCAAACAGCACCCGATCAGCGTCATGTGCGCTTCGAACCGGCCGGTGTTCGGCTTGGACCGCGAGGCCGACGATCATGTCTGCTGCATTTACGAGTTCCCGTTCCCGGGGTACAACCCCGATCCGAAGAGCTTCGACAACCGCAAGCGGATCGGCGTCCAGTACGCTTCGATCAACGGCAACGGCTACGGGGGCTACGGCGAGATCGTCTACGGCACCCGGGGCACGCTGATTCTGGAGCGCGAGCAGGACGTGCAGCTCTACCGCGACGCCAGCGCCAGCAAGGTCACGACCTCGGCCGCCGGCCCGACCCTCGACACCCAGGCGAGCGGCGCGGCCCAGGCGGCGGCCGCCGCGTCGGGCCCGGCCAACGTCAGCCGCGGCTACCGGGAGCAGATTGAACACTGGGCCTGGTGCATCCGGCAGAATCCCAACAATTCCGATCCCAACATCCACCCTCGCTGTTACCCCAAGGTCGCCATGGCCGACGCGGTGATCGCGCTCACAACGAATATCGCGGCGGAGAGGCAGCAGAGGATCGAATTCAAGGAGTCGTGGTTCGACCCCGACAACGACGATACGCCCGAGGGCGTCGCGCCGGACCTCTCGCGCTACGCGTGAATCGCCTCCCCCCCGAGGCGCCAGCGCGCCGGCCCGGCCCACGGTGGACAACTCAATCCTTCGATATAACCACAAGGCAAGTCGCAATGGACTTAACTCCCGAATCCAGAGAAATCGGCAAGGAGAATTTTCGAGCGGCGATCGGCAGCTCGCTTGTTCGGCGCAGTTTTCTTCAAGACGGCATCAAGAAGGGCATCCGCTCCGGCGGCGGCCTGGGGCCGTACTACTACGGCTACGCCGAGAGCATCGAGCGCCCGTTGCGCGTGGGCGTGATCGGCGCCGGCGACGAGGGGAGCGTGCTGATCGGCGCCTTGAACCCCCGTTTCATCGAGGTCGCGGCGATCGCCGACATCCGCCCCTACAACCAGTGGCGCGCCCTTCACGGCGACCACTACAGCCCGGCCGCCCTGGCCGCGCGCTGCGGCCTGATGGCCAAGTACGGCTGGAAGACCGAGGACGAGGCCAAGAAGCACGTCAAGGTTTTCGGCCCCTACCAGCAGCTCCTCGAAGAGGCCGACATCGAGGCGGTGATCATCGCCCTGCCGCTGCACCTGCACGCCGCCGCCGCGATCGCCGCAATGAAGGCCGGCAAGCACGTGCTCACCGAGAAACTGATGGGCCACAGCGTTGCCCAGTGCAAGGAGATGGCCCGGGTGGCCAAGGCGACCGGCAAGCACCTGGCCACCGGCCACCAGCGCCACTACAACATCCTCTACGACAACGCCGTGCACGCGATCAACCAGGGCGTCTTGGGAGATATCCACTATATCCGGGCGCAGTGGCACCGCGGCAACCTGCCGGGCAACGACAGTTGGCAGCAGCCGATGCCCCGCGAGTTCAAACCCGACGATCCCCTGGCGGCGACCCTCGAGAAGGAACTTGCGGCATGGCAGAACAACCTCGCGGCCCTGGAGAAGAACCTGGCCGCCGCGGAGGAAAAGAAGGACGCAAAGAAGATCGCGGAACTCGGCCCCCAAGTCAGCCACTGGACAATCCGCGTCGAGCAGAAGAAGGCGCAACTGGCCGACAAGCTGATCGCCGATCAGCTCGAGAAGCTGGGCTACGAGAGCCTCCAGATCAAGGACCAGCAGGGCCGGGCCCTCTACAACCGGCCCGCCGGCGAGGAATTGATCCGCTGGCGTCTCTGGGACCGCACCGGCGGCGGCCTGATGGCCGAGCTGGGCAGCCACCAACTGGACGCCGCCAGCATCTTCGTCGCCGCCATGCACGGCGGCAAGAAGCAATATCCGCTCAGCGTCTCGGCGGCGGCCAATCGGCCGATCTTCCCGCCCGACCGCGACGTTGACGATCACGTCTTCTGCATGTTCGAGTTTCCCGCGCCGAACTACGACCCCGGCGACGAGCTGTTGAAGCGGAAGAAGATCACGGTCTCCTACGCCTCGATCAACGGCAACGGCTTTGGCGGTTACGGCGAAACCGTGTTCGGGACGCAGGGAACCCTGCTGCTGGAAACGGAAAAGGAAGCCCTCCTCTTCCAGACGCACAACGTCACCGAGAAGACCGTCGTCAAAGGGAGCATCGGCCAGGCCAACCTGGAAATCCTCGCAGCCGGCGACAATGCCGCCGCCGAGGATCGCGAGGTGTCGGCCGCAATCGGGCTGCACGCTACCGCGGGCGACATCAGCCGCGGCTACACGGAACAGATCGAGCACTGGGCGTATTGCATCCGGGAGAATCCCGAGGCGCGGGACGACGGCCCGCTGCCGCACTGCCATCCGCGCGTCGCGATGGGCGACGCGATCATCGCACTGACAACCAACCTTGCGGCCAGGGGGCCGGGAAGGATCGATTTCAAGAAAGAATGGTTCGACCCCGAAAGCGACGAAACGCCGGAGGGCGTCAAGCCCGATGTGTCGAAGTACTCGTAGAGCCGATCTCCTTGGGATCGGCAGTCCAGCCCGCTGCCGACCGTGGGCAGGCTCCCACGCGATCTCGGGACCGGGTTCCTAGAGCTTGAAGGAGGTTTCCATGGAAAAGTGGCCGATTGGAGTTTTTTCAAGCATCGACGCCGGGCTCGGGGTGAAACTCGAGGTCGCCCACGAGTTGGAGATCCCGACCGTGCACCTCCACGCACCGCACAAGACGTCCCGGACGCAGGAAAACGCCGAGAAATTCCTCAAGCGGCTCGAAGAGTTCGGAATCCGGATCACCGTCGTTTTCGGCGGATTCGAAGGCGAAAGCTACGCGGACATCCCCACCACCGCCAAGACGGTCGGCCTGGTGCCCGCGGAAACGAGGGCCGAGCGGCTCGTGGAACTGAAAGAAATCGCCGATTTCGCCAAGCTGCTTGGCGTCGACGCCGTTGCCCTGCACCTTGGATTCATACCCCACGACGGCGGCGGAGTGTTCGACGAGATCGTCGCCGTGACGCAGGAGGTCTGCGACTATTGCCGGGATCTCGGGCAGAATTTCCACCTGGAGACGGGCCAGGAGACGGCCGATGGCCTGCTCCACTTCATCGCCGCGGTCGGGCGCGACAATCTCTTCATCAATTTCGACCCCGCGAACATGATCCTCTACGGCTCGGGAGAGCCGATCGAAGCGCTCGGCAAGGTCGGCAGGTACGTGCGGAGCGTCCACTGCAAGGACGCCAAATGGGCCGCCCAGCCAGGCCAGGAGTGGGGCGCCGAGGTCCCCCTCGGACAAGGCGACGTGGGGATGGCGAATTTCCTCGCCAAACTGAAAGAGATCGGATACGAGGGACCGCTGACGATTGAACGCGAGATCCCCCAGGACCCGCAGCGGCAGAAGGCCGAGGTCGGAGCGGGCATCAAGCTGCTCAACGACCTCAAGGCAAGCTTCCTTGCATAGCCGGAGATTTCCAGCCGGACACATCGCCGCTCAAGTTGCCAACCATGGCCGGTCGCGCGGCGCCGGCTACCCATCCCCCTTGTTCTTAACCGGAAGACAGCATGCCCAAGCTCACGATCCAGATTCCCCACGACTTGGGAAAGGAAGAAGCCACGCGGCGCCTTCAACAGCACTTCCACGACATCAAACAGCGATTCGGACAACACGTCAGCGACCTCGAGGAAGAGTGGAACGGACACTCCATGCAGTTCGGTTTTCGCACGTTCGGGCTGAAAATCTCCGGCCTGGTCGAGTCGGAGCCCGCCGAGGTGAAGGTCAGCGCCGAGCTGCCGATGGCGGCAATGATGTTCCGCGGCACGATCGAACGGCAAATCCGCGACGAATTGGCGGAGATGCTGACGGGCTGACGAACTGGGCCGAGCTTGCCAGGTAAAAAGGGCCAAGGTTCAAGGCCTGTGCATCAACTCGATGCGGGCGCCGCCCGGCGGCGCCTGGATGACCACCAATCCATCCTTCGTCTCGGCGTCCAAGTCCTTGCCGTCGAGGCGGACCAGGACCGGTCCCCACGGAACCTGGAAACGAATCTCGCCGCCACGGCCGTGAATCTGCATCCGCGCTTCTGAAGGCCCGCTCTCCATGGCCTCGATTCTCGGCATCAGGCCGCCCAGGAGTTGCTTCACCAGGTTCTTCGCCAGTGCCTGGTTGCCCGGCTGAAACGGCATCCTGCGCAGTTCCGCCGGCAGGCACATGAAACCGTTCGCAAAGACGTTCGAGGGGACCACCAGCACCCGCCCCCGACCCCGCGGCGCCTCCACGATCAATGGATGGCCGCGGTATTCCAGTAGCGTCCTGGCGCCGATCGGGCACTCGACATCCCACGCCTCCAGAAACACGGGGGCGACTCCCTCCAGCAGGTTGCCGCCGGCCGCCTCCTTCAAGCCGGGCAGAATCTCCGACCACCTGCACTGGCCGGGGACGAGACGCAACTTCTTCTCTCCAATCTTGACCCCGAACCGGGCCGACATCTCCGCCAGGGCCGAGGTTCCGCCTTCCGACCCGTCTCCCAGCAGGATCAGCAGGACGCCTCCTTGTCTCAAGTACTCTTCCAGCGCCTGCCGTTCTCCATTTGACAGGGCCGAATCCAGCCGCCCCACCACCAACACGTCGATTCCCGCCAGCGTTTCCGGCGAATAGGCAGTCGCCAGCGCCTTGACATGCAGCGGCGATTCGGCGAGCACCCGGCCCAACGTATCGAAGCCCGACGGGCCAAAGTCTCTCAAAAGGTCCTTCCCGGCGGCATGAACGGCGTCGACTGCCACCCGCGGCAGCCACCGGTCCCCCAAGACCGCGGAGAACTCGGCCCCGGTGTTCTCGCATCGCCCGGCTCTCACGCCGGCCTGCCGGAGCAGCCCCGGCCTGGCCAGGCGCTGGCGGTACATTTCCACCAGTTTCTCGTAGTTCTTCAGCTCGAGCGGGCAGCCCGGAAACTCCAGCTTCCGCGCCGCCACGCCAAACGCGCCGCCGTCGCACACGCTGAGCACGCCCCTGGTTTTCTGGTACCAGACCCGCTTCTCAAAGGTCCCGTCGTTTTCGTCGTCGAGCAGGTACACGTCGGCGTAGCCATCGCGGTCCTCGTCCCGGTAGTAGAGAAACATCCTGCCCGCTTGCCGCGCGGAGGGGAGGTAGTCGTAGGCGGTGGCGATCCCGTAATCGTTGGCGTACTCCTCAGCATACAGAGCATCGTTGACCCATTCGGCCAGCGGTTTTGCGGAGCTGTAAACCTCCGGCGCCGGCGGCATCGGCCACATGCGGGGATCGTTGTCGTGCATGCATTGCAGGCCGAACTCCAGCCCCTTGTAGTGCAGGCCGTTCAGGAACGGCGACTCGTAGAGGTAGAACGACGAGGTGCCGTCCGCATCCACCTCGGAGCGCATCATCGGATTGGGCCAGGTCAGCATCTGGGTGTTCACCCCTTCGTGGTCTCCGCCGTTGTCGAGGCCGGGGCGCCAGAAGTTCACCCGGACATATCGGTATTTCTGCCGGACGAACGAGTTCCAGTTGTCTCTCGGCCGGTAATCCCACTGGCCGTCCGGCCAGCTCCCGCACTCCAGGCGTTCCCCGTGCCACTCGCCGGGCAGGAAGTCCGCGCAGATCGAGACCTTGTTGCCGTGGGGATCGGTGTAGGTGTTCACCGGAAAAGAGCCGACCGGCAGCATCAACGGGCGCATTTCGAGCCCGCCGGTCTTCCTCGCGCCCTTGCTGAGCGGATTCGAATCGATCAGGTCCCAGGGCCAGGGGGTCAAGACGCCGAAATTGGTCGGCAGGGTTATCTTCTCCTCGAAGAGGTCCCGCTGAAGATGCTGCCGCTCTTTGACCCACTGGTCTTTGACGGTCCTCTTCTTGGCCAGGTCAAGACCCAGGGTATGCGTCATCTCGTGATAGATATACCCCTCGGCCACGCCATCGTTGTCAATGTCCCAGGTGCCCGCCTGCGGCCAGTTCTGCCCGCCGGTGATCACGCCGCCGTCGATGCAGCCCCCCTGGTAGATCTTGCTGTTGTCCAGCATGAGAAAGCTGAAGTACCGGATCGCGTAGTAGGCCAGGCCCGTGTACGGATTGACCACCGTCAGGGGCTCCAGGTTGCTGTCCGACAGGTCGACGACGCAGTAATTCACATAGCAGTCATGTTTTCCGCAGACGAGCATGCCGTTGTTCTGAGTGACGCTCGGGCCGTCCTGGGTCCAGATGTCGCAATCGCCGTCGCCGTCGAGGTCCAGGCTGGTCAACATCTCGTGCTTCGGCAAGGAAACGCCCAAAATCGGCCCGTCCCGGAGCGCGGTGGCCCTGCCGGAGGCGATGAACCCGCCCGCCGTCAGCGGCCCCTTGAAGAACCCGTCTCCGATCGACTCGTAGACGTAGAACGGCTCCTCCAGCTCCGCCGGGCTGAGGCATCCGTCGAACTTGTGGTGCGGCGGCGAACCTCCCCAGGTCGGCGGCTGGTCGCCGAAATAGTGTCCCAGGTGGTTGCTGTGAAACGCGGTCCCCGAGACCGTGTCGCAGTAGACGCTCATCCGCCGCGGCTCGGCCTCGAACTCGATCACCATTTGCAGCGCGTCGTCGCTGTCGACGTCGAACGCCCAGCGGTCCCCGTCGAAGTCCGGCATCCCGTTCCGGTTCCGATCCGTGACGTGAAACGTGTCGCGGACCCCGTTTCCGTTGCGATCCTCAAGACAGGCAAACCCGCTGGCGTGGCGAGCCAGAACGAACGGGCGCGACATGGCCTGCCACAATCCGTCGGCCTCGTCGATGTCCTGGATCGGGGCCAGGTAGAGTTCCTGGCGCCGGCCTCCGGCCGCCAGGCGAGAGGCCAGCTTACCCCCCTTCTCCACGACGATTTCGGGCGCCGACGGCGACCCATAGCACACGAGGCCGGCCTTTTCGTCCGGCCGGCAAAGCGCGCTCCACTCCGCCGGATAGAACACCGATTCCTTTGTGAACACCTCGTCGCTGCTCCATCGGCCCCACGGGCTCGCCTCAGTGCATTCGCACCCTGCCACGTACATCGCCTTCTTGCCCACGTAACTCCGCGCTTCCTTGCCGCAAAACCCGGTTGCATGGTTGGCCACGACCCGCACAATGTCCGTCCCCTTGAAGAAATAGAAGTCGGTGCGTTCCCGCTCGCCGCCCACGCGCACCACCGAAGCGACCGGCCCCTGGTGCATGACCTTGACCGTCCCGCTCGCGCCCGGCTGCTCGATCGCCAGGTCTTTCCCCCCAATGCTGACCTTTCGCAGCCCGCTGCCTGTCAACAGCCACCTGGCGCTGACAGTCGACACCCATACGCCGGCTTCATCCCCACGGGCCGCCTCGAGCTTGATCCCGCTCTCGTCGGCCCGAGGGCGCCCGGGGCGAAGCGAGAACCTCTCCACGCTCGCCGGCCCCACGGCCTTGCGAACAAACACCCTGGCCGCGCCGTCCAGGTTCATGGCATCCACCTCGATGCCATTCTCGCCCGGCTCCAGCCCGTCCGCCGGGGCCATGCCCAGCAGGTCCAGGTCCAGCTCGCCGGGCAGTTGCGCTGGCTTGTTTGCCGGGTTGGCGAGAAAGAAATCGCCCCCTTCAAACGGCTTTTTGGCCGTGCGGACCGGATTGGACTCCAATTTGCCGATCGCCGCGGCGAGCGGCGCGGACGCTTTCCGCGCAAGAAGCGCGTGCAGGGCAAAAAAGTCCTTCTCGGAGTGGAAGTCGCCATAGGACGTGTTGCCCAGATCGGGCCACCAGTAGGCGTAGTTCTCGTATGGACTTGCGGGCTTCTTTTCATCCTTGCAGCCGGCCGAGAGATACAACGTTGCGCGGAGGGGATTCCCGGCCGCGGGCTCGTCCTTCAGTTCGATCACCCGGCCGCCCGGCGTTTCCGCCACTCCCTTCACATCCCGAGGCCCGAACAGCGCCGCCAGGCCGAGGTCCTTGGCATTGATCGCCGGCCGGTCTCCCCACAACGACAGCCGCCCACCCGCCACGTCGATGTCGCTCTTCTCGTTCTCCAGCTTCATCAGCCCGATGGCGAACCGCCCGCCCTGTCCCTGCTCCGCGGTGACGGCCAGATCGCACCGCAGATAACGCTGCCCGGCGTACATCGAGTAGCGGGCCTTCACGCCGTACCTCCCACCGTCGGCCAGCCACCCCGTGGTCTCTATCTCGCCCACGCTGCGGACCCGTCCATCGATCAGTCTCCTCGCCTCCGTCTTGGCTCCCGCGCCCCGTGCCGGCTGCCACGCGCCGCCGTGCCACGCCAGGACGCTCCCAATGCCAACCGCGTCGGGTGGATCGCAGCGGCCGACGAGGACGCGCACACCAGAGATCAGCGGATCGAAAAGGTGCAGGCTGTAGCCCGGAAACTGCCTGTTTTTCGCCAGCACGTCCCCCACGAAGCCCGGCCCTCCGCCCGAGGGCAGGTTGAACCGGAACGCGAGCACGTCCGACTCGATCGCCCAGAGCGTGTTTGCGTCCGTCCGCGTGAAATCCACGATCTGCGTCCGCTTGGGATAGAGGGGCGGTGGGGCATCCTCGCCGGTGTAGTAGACGTGATACGTCTTGGCCTCGTTCGGCCCCAGCGATGCCAGAAAGACCAGCTCGTCGGGCGCGCCGTCGCCGTCCAGGTCGTCCACCTGCGAGGGGACATCGTTGCCGCCGGCCTCGATGCCGCACGGCGAGTCAGCCGCCGCGCCGGAATCCACCACCACGAAGCTCTTGCCCGGGAAGCCAGGCGCCTGCTTCCGCAATTCCGCCACCGGCAGAATCACCGGCTCCTCGATCCGCGCCAGCGGCAGGGGATTGCTCAGGACGAACGGCACCCGCTGCTCGTAGTGCATTCCTCCCCGGGAATACCACGCGTCGGCGCAGAAGCCCGCCTGGCTGACCATAAGCCAGATCGCCGGAACCACCAACAGACCGACGAATCGGAATGAGCTCTGCATACGGTCTTCCCCCTGGTTCCCAAGCATCCACCTGGTTCCCAAGCTCCAGCTTGGGAACCTCCGGCCT
>JAMOAF010000243.1 GCA_023621895.1 Planctomycetota bacterium | reverse complement strand
GGTTGTCTGGTTTCTTGGCCACGGAAAACTCCTTTCATGGGACGAACTACCAAATCCGGGGCAGGTCAGACCCGACGCCCGGCCGTCTTAAGCACTTTCAGAGTTCCTCGCTAAGGCACTGCCGTTTGAATGGCAAGTGTTTTACCCCTAGGAAGAGCCATTATAGGAATATAACACGGAAAAATGAACCCGGGCCCGGCCGCACGCCTGATTCTCAACGAAACACGCATTCGATCCCAGGCACCTACCGGGCGCAAACCGCCTAGACTATCCAATCGTAACAATTCACCCAGACTGCGAGAGCTTGGCTGGTTAACGGTGAAATCCGAGGTCCTTGATCGCCTTTTCCGAGAGTGTGTCAGTGAACTTGAAAACGGCCAGGTTTTCGATGGGCAAGAGAATCACCCGTCCACCCATTGCGTCGGGCGTCGTTCTTTCCAGCAGAATGCATCCCGAGCTGACTGAGAAATTGGCAAAAACGATCTGTTCGCCCTGCGCCGTCACCGCAGCCCCCTTTCGGGGTAGGCTAGTTGGCCACGATGCAAGGACCGACTCCAAGCCTGCTGTTTGTCGTTGCACGGGTTGCCTCACCTTTGATCGGGTTTATTGAATTGGCGTCCGACCGCGTTGTCTGGCACGGCTTCGCTCCGGCGAGGGCTGCCCAGCCGGGGCGTTGGACGCGGCCCTTTCGTCAAGAAAGAGTAGCATGGTTTCGGCCTTGCCGGGCGCGCGATGTCCGTCAGGCGTGGAGCGAGTGTGGCTGGGCCTTGCTCCAGCCGGCATCTGATCGATATGGTTACAGGTACGTCAAGAAGACGAGCCGGGAGGCCGCGCCTCGTCCGGGGGGCGAACGTTTTACATCAGTCCGACAGGAAGTATCTTGATGACTCAAGGAAACTCGATTCGCGTCGGTATCGTCATGGGCAGCGAGAGCGACTGGCCGAAGATCAAGTCGGCCAGCGCGGCGCTGGAGGAGTTTGGCGTGGGCTACGAGGTCCGCGTGATGAGCGCCCACCGCGCGCCCGAGTTGGTCCGCGAATATGCCGCCGGCGCCGGCGATCGAGGGATCAAGATCATCATAGCCGCGGCGGGGGGGGCGGCTCATCTGGCGGGCGTCTGCGCTTCCCACACCACCTTGCCGGTGATCGGTATTCCCGTCGCCACGGAGTTGGCCGGCGGCCTCGATTCCCTCCTCTCGACAGTGCAGATGCCGGGCGGCGTGCCGGTGGCCACCGTGGCCATCGGTTCCGGCGGCGCGCGAAACGCGGGCCTGCTCGCCGTTCAAATCCTTGCGCTCTCCGACGCTGCGCTGGCGGAAAAGCTGGTTCGCTTCAAAAAAGAGCTGGCCGCCAACGTGGCAGTCAACAGTGAACAGTTGCAGGCGACGATTCGGGAAAGCAGGTCACAGGCCGCCCGCGACTGATGGATGTGCATTTAGACTCGTTAGCCGCCCCGCCTTTGACCTGTAACCAGCAACCAGTAACCCACCGCAGACGAACGTGACCGCAATTGAGACCATCCGCTGGGTTGGCGACTTGGAAGGCCGGCTCGAATTGATCGACCAGACGCTGCTGCCGACCGAGTTTCGCATGATCGAATGCCGCGACGTGGGGACCGTCCACGAAGCGATCAAGACGCTCCGCGTGCGCGGGGCCCCCGCGATCGGCATCGCGGCCGCCTACGGCGTATGCCTTGGCGTGCAGCCGTTGGTCAATGGTGACGAGGGCCGCTTCTTCGCACGGCTGGAAGAAGTCGTTGGCCATCTGGCCGGCAGCCGCCCGACAGCGGTCAATCTCTTCTGGGCGCTGGAGCGGATGAAGAGAGCGGCGGCCGCCTGCCGGGGTCGGAAATCACCCCGCGAGATCGCCGGCGCGCTGCTCGCCGAAGCGATCGCGATTCACGAGGAGGATCGGCGAATCTGCCGGGCGATCGGGCGCCAGGGGGCGGAATTGCTCAGCGACGGGCAGGGTGTTTTGACCCACTGCAATGCCGGCGGGCTGGCGACGGCCGACTACGGGACCGCTCTGGCCGTGGTTTTCGCCGCCGTCGAGCGGGGGAAGCGGATTCACGTCTACGCCGACGAGACCCGCCCCCTTTTGCAGGGCGCGAGGCTGACAACCTGGGAGCTACAGCAGCGGGGAATCCCCGTCACCCTGATCTGCGATTCGATGGCCGCGCAGGTGATGCGCGAGGGCCGGGTCCAAGCGACGATCACCGGGGCCGATCGGATCGCCGCCAACGGCGACACCGCCAACAAGATTGGCACCTACGGCGTGGCTTTGGCCGCGGCGGCGCACAAGATTCCCTTCTACATTGCCGCGCCGCAAAGTAGTTTTGACCTGGCGTTGCCCACGGGCGAGGGGATTCCCATCGAGCAGCGCGATCCGCGCGAGATCACCCACGGATTCGGTTGCCAGACCGCGCCCAACGGAATCGACGTTTATAACCCGGCTTTCGACGTGACGCCCGCCGGATTGATCACGGCATTGATCTGCGAGAAAGGCGTGATCCGGCCGGTCAGCAAGGAGCGAATCGCCGAGGTGCTGCTTTCCGATCGCTGATCCTGGCGGCCGACAGCGGATGGCTATCCTGGAGCACGAGCGTATTGGTATTTTCGCCCGAAGACTACTCGTTGATCGATTTTGGCGAAGGCCGCCGGCTTGAACGGTTCGGGCCGCTCGTTCTCGATCGGCCATGCCCGGCAGCCGACCAGGCGTCTCGCTCGGCGGCGGCTCGCTGGGCGGAGGCCGACGCCCGTTTTGGCGGCAGGTCTCCAAACGGCGGCGCGTGGTCGGAACGGCCGGGGTTGCCCGAGCGTTGGACCGTCAGCCACGGGGGGATTCGCTTTGAGCTGAAGCGGACCGATTTCGGCCATCTGGGAATCTTCCCGGAGCAGGCGGCCAATTGGGATTGGATTGCCGGCCAGTTGCGTTCGGCCGGCTCGGTGCTCCGGGTGCTGAACCTGTTCGCCTACACAGGCGGATGCACGATGGCGGCTGCCCGGGCCGGCGCCGAGGTCGTGCACGTTGACGCCGCCCGCAACGCCGTCGCTTGGGCGCGGCGCAACGCGGAGCTATCGGGGCTGGCCGAGGCCCGCATCCGCTGGATTGCCGACGACGCCGCGAAATTCGTTCGCCGGGAGCTGAAGCGAGAACATGACTACGATGCCGTGATCCTCGATCCACCCAGTTACGGGCACGGCGCGCGGGGCGAAGTCTGGCGGCTTTCAAAACACCTCCCGCTGCTGTTGAAGGACTGCGCTCGACTGACCGCCGGCCGCTGCCGCTTCGTCTTGTTGACGTGCCACACGCCGCAGTACGGGCCGGCGAGGCTGAAATCCCTGCTGGAGGAGGCCATGGCGAGCGGCTCGCCCGGCCAGGTCACCGCCGCGGCTTTGGCCATCCGTGCCGCTGACGGGCGGGAGATGCCCAGCGGCGCGGTGGCACGATGGACGGCACTCTGAAGGCAACCACATGACGGCATACATCACCAGCGCTAAGAATCCGCGAATCCGAGACGCGATCCGCCTCCGCGATGCGCGGCATCGCCGCAAGCAGGGGAGAATCCTCATCGACGGGCTGCGCGAAACGAGCCGTGCGCTTGCCGCGGGCATTGTCCCCTCGGAGCTGTATTTTTGCGAAGCGCTCTGCCAGACGGCGGCGGCTGGCGACCTTCTTCGACAGGCCGAATCGCACGGCGCCGAAATGATCCGCGTTGCCGAGCCGGTCTTGGAAAAACTCGCCTTCGGCGATCGTTCCGAAGGCATGGTGGCCGTGGCCCCGACTCCGGACGCCGGGCTAGCGAGACTTTCGCCGCCCGACGGGGCGCTTATCGCCGTGCTGGAAGGCGTCGAGAAGCCGGGCAACGTGGGCGCGGTGCTGCGGAGCGCCGACGCGGCGGGAGTCTCGGCCGTAATCGTGGCCGACGGCGGGACCGACCTGTTCAACCCCAACGCCATCCGCGCGAGCCTGGGCACGATCTTTAGCGTCCCCGTGGCGGAAGCGACCAGCGCGGAGACGCTCGATTGGCTCGGCCAGCGCGACTTCGCGATCTATGCCGCTCGCGTCGACGGGGCCGTGCTCTACACCGAGGCCGATTACACGGGTTCGTCAGCGGTGGTCTTCGGCAGCGAAGCGGAAGGGCTGAGCGGCCTGTGGGCGTCCGGCCGGGTTCAGGCCGTGCGATTGCCGATGCTCGGCGCGGCCGACAGCTTGAACGTTTCCGTCACCGCCGCCGTGATCTTCTACGAAGCCATCCGCCAACGCGGCGAGGTGTAAGGCCCGTTGCCTTATACCCCAACTTGGGGTGGGCGGTCTTCTGCTCGGCTTTGGGCAAAATGCGGCGTCCGCCTGGTCGCGCCCCGTCCGCTCATCCCCTAGCGCGAACCGGCCGCAGCCTGCCTCCGATTTTCGCCGATCCGGCGTTATATGTGGCATCCGAGGACGCTCTGATTCGTGGAGAGACAAGGCCCGGTAACACTAAGAAGGAGTAACGGCAATGGCAAGCGCAGTTTTGTCCACGGAATACCCTTTTTCGACCGGAAATTATGATTTTTTTCCGACAGCTCGGTGCGTCAATAAGGGAGCCATCTCGTGGTCTTGGCGGGCAATTGCCGACGCTGCCAGCGGAATCGTATTCCTCGGCGTTCTGGGGTGGGAGACGTGGCGCATCGGGGGCGAGTTGCTCCAGTTGGGCGCTCAGATGGCGGTGGCCGGTGGCGGCTACCTATTCTGAGTCATCACGTGCCGTGTCGAATCGCCTGCCAGTAGCCAGACGGTGCAGCGTACACTCTGCAAATTTCGCCGCAAGAACTGACCGCAGCGCAACGCCAAGACAATGAGCTGTCCTGCCCCATGCGGACACAAAACTCAGGTTCGTTACGCTGCCGTCTTACCACCTCAGCCGCGATGACAAGGTGATGCAATGCATTCTTGAGGAAAGGTTGCGGCCATTCGGCACACGTCAGGCCCCGCCGGCTTGCAGCCGCGCGGCGGCCAGCGTATTGTGCAGGAGCATCGCGATCGTCAGCGGGCCGACGCCGCCGGGAACCGGCGTGATCTGCCCGGCAACCTCCTTGACCGATTCGAAATCCACGTCGCCCACCAGGCCCTGGTTGGTGCGATTGATCCCCACGTCGATCACGACGGCGCCCGGCTTGACCATGCCGGCCGTGACGAACTTCGGTTTGCCGATGGCGACGACGAGGATATCGGCCTGGCGGGTGACGGCGGGCAGGTCTTTCGTGCGGCTGTGGCAAACGGTGACCGTGGCGTTTGCCCCCTCGCTGCGCTGCATAAGCATGATCGCCATCGGCTTGCCGACGATGTCGCTGCGGCCGATCACGGTCACGTTCTGGCCCGCCACCGGGATGCGATTGCGGAGAAGAAGCTCGCGAATGCCATGGGGCGTGCAGGGAAGATATCGAGGGCGGCCCTGGACAATCCGGCCCACGTTCTCCGGATGGAACGCGTCGACGTCCTTGAGCGGATCGACGGCGTCGAGCACCCGGGTCTCGTCAATTTGACGTGGGAGCGGCAGTTGAACGAGGATTCCATGGACACTCCGGTCCGCATTGAGCCGTGCCACCAGGTCGAGCAGTTCGCCAGTCGTGGTTTCAGTGGGCAGCAGGTGGAGCAGGCTCCTCATGCCGGCCTTCTTGCAGGCCTTCTCCTTGTTCCGGACGTAGACCTGGCTACCCGGGTCTTCGCCGACCAAGACCGCGGCGAGACAGGGAACGGCCCCCCCCTTGCGGGTGAATTCAGCCACCTGGTCGGCAATCTCCGCGCGAATCTCTTGGGCAAGCGATTTTCCGTCCAGAACCGTAGCACTCACCTGGATACCTCCTTTTCGGGCCGGGGCTGGGCCTGGGCAACTCCCTTGTCTGTGGCGATCAGAGCCCATTGTAGCCAGTGAAATCCGGCATGTCATGCTGTTCGGGGAGGATGCCGGCTCATCCTATACAAAGCATTGTGCAGTAATAGTTTACGAAAATAGCCCGGCATTCGCAAGGCAGTCGGGCGTGCTAAAAACCGGAAACGCCTCTTCTGTCTTCCGACTGGAATCTGCTAAAACTCACAGTATAATAGTCGTCGAATCATTATTTCCTTGTCGATTTAGTAATGATTGTGTGCGCGATTTCCCGTTATGGAAATCGGGCCAGGGTCCTACTCTGAGCGGACAATAGATCATGAGCGAAGAACCAAAACCGAGCGCGGTCGAAAAGATCAAGAGCGAGAGCAACTACCTGCGAGGGACAATCGCCGAGGAACTGGCCAGCGACCAGTCGGCTTTCGACAAGGTCACCGAGCAACTCGTCAAGCATCACGGGTTTTACCAGCAGGACGACCGCGACCGCCGGGGTGAAAAGGGCCCGGACGGGCGGCGGCTGGGCAAGGTCTACTCGATGATGGTTCGCACGAAGCTGCCCGGCGGAAAACTCACCGCCCGGCAGATGCTCGACGAGCTTGATCTCTGCGAACGGTTTGGCAACGGCGACCTGCGTCTGACGGACCGCCAGGGCATCCAGATTCACGGCGTGTTGAAGAAGCACGTCAGGGAGACGATCCGCCGGATCAACGAGGCCCAGATGACGACCCTCGGCGCTTGCGGCGACGTCGAGCGCAACGTGCTCTGCTGCCCGGCCCCGCACCGGCACGACCCGGTCCGCGATCAGATGCAGGAGTTGGCCGACCGGCTCTCGGCCCACTTGCTCCCCAGGACGAAGGCCTACCACGAGATCTGGCTGACCGACGCGGAAACCGGCGCGAAAGAGCTGGCGGGCGGCGGGGACGAAGGCAAGGTGATCGAACCTCTCTACGGAGAAACGTACCTGCCCCGGAAATTCAAGACGGCGATCGCGCTGCCGGAGGACAACTGCATCGACATCTACACCAACGACTTGGGCCTTCTGGCAATCGTGGAAAACGGCCGCCTGGCCGGCTACAACGTGCTCGTCGGCGGCGGGCTGGGCGTCACTCCAAGCAACGAGAACACGTTCCCCGCGCTGGCCCGGCCGTTGGCGTTCGTGACGCCCGATCAAGTGCTTGCGGCGGCCGAGGCGGTGATCAGAGTCCAGCGGGATTTCGGAGACCGGACCAACCGGAAGCGCGCCCGATTGAAGTACCTGATCTTCGACTGGGGTTTGGAGAAGTTCCGCGCCAAGGTCGAAGAGTACCATGGCGGACGGCTTGCCGATCCGCGGCCGGTGGCGCCCGCGGCGGTCGAGGATCATATCGGCTGGCACGAGCAGGGCGATGGCCACTGGTACTATGGGCTGCATATCGACAACGGACGGGTGATCGACCGGGGGGGCTGCCGGTTGAAGACCGCGATCCGGCAGATTTGCAGCGAGCTTGAGCCGAATTTGCGAATCACGGCCAACCAGAGCCTGCTCGTTACCGACCTTCCGCCGCGGCACCGCGAGCGGCTTGAGACAATCCTCCGCGAAAACGGCGTTGATCTTGACGGCGAGGTTTCGGAAGTCCGCCGCTGGGCGATGGCCTGCGTTGCCCTGCCGACCTGTCCCTTGGCGGTGACCGAGAGCGAGCGCGTGATGCCCGGCGTCGTCGCCCAACTCGAAGCCGAACTTGAGAAGCTCGGGCTGGCCGGGGAGAAGTTCACGGTGCGGATGACCGGCTGCCCGAACGGGTGCGCTCGGCCCTATAACGCCGACATCGGACTGGTGGGCAAGACGAAAGACAAGTACAGCGTGTATCTGGGCGGCGCGCTGCGAGGCGACCGGCTGGCCTTTCTCTACCGGGAGATCGTCCCGCTGGAAGAGCTGGTCGGCTCGCTCGCGCCGGTGTTTGCCTTCTTTCGCCAGGAGCGGCGGCAGGGCGAATCGCTCGGCGACTTCTGCCACCGGCAGGGCGCCGAGGCGCTGCGCCGGTTTGCCGACGGTTTTGTACACCAGCCGGTAGCTGGAAATCCGTAGGGCAAGTTGATAATCTGTCCAGACAGCAACCGGAGTGAATTCCGTTTTACGAAACGACGATTTGCGGAGCCGCTGCCATGCTGCCTGAGACGTTTCGCTGCTACCTTGTGGACAAGGACGCCGAGGGCCGTGTCGCCGGCCGAGTGACCGAATCGCCGACGGCGAGCCTGCCGGCTGGCGAGGTGGTGCTCCGCGTCGACTACTCGTCGCTCAACTACAAGGACGCGCTGGCCGTCACCGGCCACCCGGGGGTCAACAAGGTCTTTCCCCACATTCCGGGCGTTGATGCGGCCGGCAAGGTGGTCGAGAGCGGAGTCTACGAATTCTGCCCGGGCGACGAAGTGCTGGTAACCGGTTTCGACATGGGGTCGAACCGCTGGGGCGGCTATGGCGACTTTGTCCGCGTACCGCAGGACTGGATTGTGCCGATGCCGCCCGGCCTCTCGATCCGCGAGAGCATGATCCTGGGAACCGCGGGGTTGACGGCTGGGTTTTGCGTCGAGGCCCTGCTCCAGCACGGCCTGGCGCCCGAGAAAGGCCCGGTCGTCGTCACCGGTGCTTCCGGCGGAGTCGGCGGCTTCGCCGTGGCAATTCTGGCCAAACTGGGGTTCGAGGTCGTTGCCGTGACTGGCAAGCAGCAGGCGCGCGACTACCTGAAATCACTCGGTGCGTCGGAGGTTGTCGGCCGCGAGGCCGTCAGCGACAACTCGGGCCGGCCGCTGCTCTCGGGGCGCTGGGCCGGAGCGGTCGATGCCGTTGGCGGCGCGCCGCTGGCGACGGTGTTGCGGGCGACGCGGCGCGGCGGCTGCGTGGCCACGTGCGGCAACGCGGCGGGCGTCGACATCCCGGAGTTGACGGTGTTTCCCTTCATTCTCCGCGGCATCACCCTGGCCGGAGTCGACGCCGCCTGGTGCCCGATCCCGCTCCGCCATCAGACATGGGCGAAGCTTGCCGGCCCGTGGCGGCTGGACGACCTGGAGCGGTTCGCTCAGTTCATCACGCTGGCGCAACTGCCCGAGAAGGTCAAGGAAATTTTGGCGGGCCGGATCACCGGCCGAGTGGTGGTGGCGGTCTCTCCACGGGCGGAAGCGGAGGTGTAAACGTCATGTTCGAGACGTTCGACCACACGGCCGACATCGGGCTCCGCGCTCGGGCGGCCGACCTCGACGGGCTGTTTGCCGAAGCGGCCAGGGCGCTGTTCTCGGTGATCGTCGAAAACTTCGACCAGGTGCAGCCGCACGAGGAGGTCTCGATTGCCGTCGACGGCCAGCGGCTCGACGACCTGATGTACGACTGGCTGTCCGAGTTGCTCTGCGTGTTGGACATGCGGCACATCCTGCTCTGCCAATTCAACGTCAGCGTGAGCGATTCCGGACTGGCGGCCACCGCGCGAGGCGAGCCGATCGATCCCGCCCGCCACCGCCTCGACACGGAGGTCAAGGCGATCACCTACCACGGGCTGAAGGTCGAGCGAAGCGGCGGCGGCTGGCTGGCGGAAATCATCGTGGACCTGTAAAAAGGACGATTGTCGGCTCAAGGCCGTGTGCTTCGTCGTCTGACGGCCGATGGCCACTCCCCCCTGCTGAAAGGACAATCCGTTGAGATTCTCGAAGATCAGCGCGGCCGTTTTGCTGCTTCTTGTAACGATCAGTCTCTCGGGTGCGGCCGAGCCGTTTTCGGTTGTCGTCCTGCCCGACACGCAGAATTACGCGGAGAAATTCCCCGGCACGTACCTTGGCCAGACGAAGTGGATTGGCGAGAACGTCGAAAAGGAGAACATCAAGTTCGTGCTCCACCTGGGCGACATCGTCCAGAGTCACAACACGTCGGAGGCGGAGTGGCAGGTGGCCGATCGCGCGCACCGGCAACTCGACGGCCTGGTGCCTTACAGCGTTGTGCCGGGCAATCACGACCTTGGCATGGTCGAGAAACAACTCAACCGGGACACCTCGCTGTACAACAAGTACTTCGGCCCGAAGCGGTTTGCCGGCCAACCCTGGTACGGCGGCCATTTGGGCGAAACGAATGACAACAACTACTGCTATTTCGACGCCGGCGGAATGCAGTTCATGGTCCTCAGCCTGGAGTATGCACCGCGCGACGAAACGCTTGCGTGGGCGGCCGAGGTGGCCGCCAGGCACCCTCGGCACCGCGTGATCCTCGTCACCCACTGCTACATGCGGCCGAAAGGGCGCGATAGCCAAACCGGCGGGGCCTTCGGCAACTCGGGCGACGGCATCTGGGAAAAACTGGTCCGCCGAGCGCCGAACATCTTCTTGGTTGTCAGCGGGCACGTGCTCGGCGTCGGCCGGCAGGTGAGCGTCAACGAGGCCGGCCTGCCGGTCCATGAGACTCTCGTCGACTACCAGGGATTGCCCAACGGCGGCGACGGCTGGCTACGGATCATGCGGTTCATTCCCAGCGAAGACAGGATCGAGGTCCGCGCCTACTCGCCGCTGCTCGATGAAACGATGGAGGACCAGGAGCACACGTTTTCCTTGGAGTATTCGATGACCGCGCCGGCGCTGCGGAAGGCCGGCTGAACCGGGGTGATCGGTGGGGAAGCCGCGGCCGGACCTCGATCATCCAGCCACTTGGGAGCGGCACGATTCACGTAGGACTTGAGACCCGAAACGAGGAGACTCTGCAATGACACGAATGCAACGTCGAGAGGTTTTGAAGGCCGCCGCGGCTGCCGCCGTCGCGCCGATCGTTCTCCCGTCAAGGTTGCTCGGGGCCGCCGCGCCGAGCGAGCAGTTGAAGATTGCCGTGATCGGCCTGGGGGGCCGGGCGCGGGGCGTGATCGGCGACGGGCTGAGATGTCCCGACTACCGGCTGGCGGCGGTCTGCGACATTTTCAAACCCCGCGTCGACAGCTACGTCGCCCAGTTCAACAAGGATCATGCCGACGCACCGATCAAGGGCTACACGCGGATATCCGAGATGCTCGACAGGGAAAAGCTCGACGGCGTGATGGTCCAGACGACGACCCATGCCCGGGCCTGGTGCGTCATCCAGTGTCTCAAGCGGGGGATCAATACATACATCGAAAAGCCGATGTGCCTGACGATTGAAGAAGGGCGCGCGATGGTCGATGCGGCCCGGAAACACAAGTGCGTCACGCAGGTGGGAACGCAGCAGCGGTCGATTCCGCTGAACAATTGGGCCTGCGATCTGATCCAGGGTGGCGCGATCGGCAAGGTCCGCGTTGTCGAAGCGCCGAATTTCATCGGGCCGATGGAGTGGGACAACAAGCCGGCGCAGAAGATGCCCGACGGCGGATCGGACGACTGGTGGGACGTGTGGACGAACGCGGCGCAGTTGCGGCCCTACCATCAGGAGCTGCACTACGGCTGGGCGCGCTGGTCGGACTACGACGCCGGTGGGCTCTGTTTCGGGGTCAGCGGCTGGGGCACGCACTCCTACGACCAGGTGCAGCGCGGCCTGGGAACCAGCGACACGGCGCCGACGGCGATTCTGCTCGAGGAGAAGATGGAGACTCGCGACTCCGGCAGGTTCGGCCAGCGGCAGATCGGCGACGACGAGACGGGCGCCCCTTACTATGGCATGGCCAAGCTGAGCGGCCCCCGCGCGCGGATCACGATGCGCTACGCCAACGGCGCCGAATTGCGCCTCCATCTGGATGGCGATCGCGGGCCCGGGCTGGGCTGCATTTTCGTGGGAACCGGCGGCAAGATCGAGGTCAATCGCGACAAGATCTCGGCCAATCCCAAGGAGCTCCTCGCCAGGGACGATCGGCCGAAGACGCTCGGCGAACTCGGTTTCTCGGAGACCCAGCCGCACATCCAGAACTGGCTCGATTGCATCAAGTCGCGCGAAAAGGCGAATGCGGACGTCGAGTACGGTCACTATTCGACGATGATCTGCAACCTGGTGAACGCCGTCCGAGAGACGGGTCTGGTCGGTAAGACGC